>JBAUUA010000705.1:0-5433 GCA_049582465.1 Bradyrhizobium sp.
GGCCAGCGTCCACCCTGCCGCCGCCTGCGGCGCGCAGGCCACCAGCGCGGCATCGAGCGAGCCGCGGTCGCCGCCAAGTTGGGCCGCGATCGCTCCAAGCTGGGCCGCGCGCGCATCTTCAGTGCCATCGGGATCGAGGCTCTTCGCCAGCGTGATCTCCGCCGAAGTGAGCGTGCCGGTCTTGTCGGTGCACAGCACCGACATGGCGCCGAGATCGTGGATCGAAGCCAGCCGCTTGACGATGACCTTGCGGCCGGCCATGCGCAAGGCGCCGCGGGACAGCGTCACGGTCGTGATCATCGGCAGCAGTTCGGGCGTCAGGCCCACCGCCAGCGCCACCGCGAACAATAGCGAATCCAGAACCGGCCGGCCGAACACCACGCGGATGGTCAGGACCACGACCACGAGCGCCAGCGTCAGCCGCGCGATGACGAGGCCGAATTCGCGCAGGTCGCGCTCGAACGGCGAGGAGGCTTGCGCCTGCGCCAGCGCCGACGCCGCGGCGCCGAACACCGTGTTGCGCCCGGTCTTGACGGCGAGCGCGATCGCCTCACCGGTCTGCGCCACGGACCCGCGAAACAGCGCATTCGAGGTGTCGTCGGGTTCCGCCGCGGCGCCCGCCGCCGGGCGCTTGGAGACCGGATAGGGCTCGCCGGTCAATGCCGCTTCGCCCGTCGTCAGTGCGGTGCATTCGAGGATCAGGGCGTCGGCCGGCACGATGTCGCCGGCCCTGACGCGCAGCAGGTCGCCGGGAACGACGGCCTCCACCTCGATCTGCCGGAAGGCGCCGTCGCGCTTGACTTCGGCCTTCAGCGCTACCGACCGCCGCAGGATTTCTGCGGTCCTTACCGCGTGTCCTTCCTGCACGGTATCGAGCCCGATCGAGAGTGTCAGGATCAGGACGATGATCGAGCCGCCGATCTCATCGCCGGTCAGAATGGACACGATGCCGGCGGCCAGCAGAATCAGCGAAAGCGGTTCGAGCAGGCGGCGGAACACCGCGCGCAACGGGCTGACAGCCCTGGCCGGCGCGTCGCTGTTGGGGCCATACTGGTCGAGCCGCCGCGCGGCCTCGTCCGTGGTCAGCCCCTGCGGTCCGCAGCTCAGCGTTACACAGATTTCCTGCGGCGTCAGCTTCCAGAAGCTGTTCTCAGCCAGCTCTAAACGATCCGCCACGGCAGCCCCCCGATATTCATGCAGTTGAACGCTGCGCGGATCCCCAGGCGATGCAATAGCATGGCAAGTCGAACGGCTGCGGCCCTTGAGAGCTTGCTAAATGTACCGGCTTCCGTGGACTCCAATTGACCCACATCAATGGGACTCCATGACAGCTCGATATGATCAAGCCATCAGTTCGAGGGATGGCAGCCCGTGAGCAATGTTGGATCGGTCGATCGGATCATACGGGTTATCGTCGGATTTGTGCTCATCGCCTACGCCATCTCGATCGGCTTCCATCAGACCGGCTGGAATTGGATCGGCTGGATCGGGGTCGTGCCGCTGTTGACGGCGATTTTTGCGTATTGCCCCGCCTACGCGGCGTTCGGCCTGTCCACGTGTTCCGCCGAACAGCAGAGCTGAGCGGGGTGCCTTGGGTCCGCAAAGTGCAGGCGATCCGCACCGTGCGCCCGGCGCTGGCGCGATCACTGGTAGCGCCGGCCACGAACGGTCCGGCTTCGGCCGCCGCATTCCCTTTGACCTAACGCAACGTCCGCAACCGGCGTTGCATTATGGTTCCACAAACGGTCCGGCAAGCCGGCCCCACATCAATATCGCAAGCTTAAGGAAACAAACCTCGCCCGCCGGTCGGGCGCGATTTGCATGGCGCCGAAATGGTCGAACAGTCTATTCCGCTTCCGCGAAAGAATACGCTCAACGTCTCCGCCGCATGGTCGGCGATCTGGTTGCACCGATGGTTCGTGCTGGCGGTGCTGGTGGCGCTCGGCGTCGGCGGCTGGCAGGGCGCGCGGCTGATCTTCGGGCCCGCCGTCGTCGTCGATCAGGTCCATCGCGGCAATCTGGTGGAGACGGTGGTCGCCAGCGGCCACGTCGAGACGCCGTATCGGGTCGAGGTCGGCAGCCAGATCACCGGCACCGTCGACGACGTGCTGGTGCAGGAGGGCGAGCGGGTCAGCAAGGGCCAGCCTCTGATCTCGCTGGAATCCCGCGAGCTGAAGGCGACCGTCGTGCAGGCGCAGGGCGCGGTCGCCCAGGCGGAGGCGCGGATGCGCCAACTCGATGAACTGACGCTGCCCTCGGCGCGCGAAGCGCTGACCCAGGCGCAGGCAAACCTGTTGAATGCCCAGCAGACATACGATCGCACTTCGACGCTGGCAAAGAACGGATTTGCCACCCGCCAGGCGCTCGACGACGCCCAGAAGACCCTCGACGTCGCGCGAACCCAGGTGCGCACGGCCGAATTCCAGGTCTACACCGCAAGCCCCGGCGGCAGCGACTATGTGATGGCGCAGACCCTGCTCAACCAGGCGCACGCCAATCTCGACACCGCCGAGTCGCGTCTCGGCTACGCCACCATCGCGGCGCCGCGCGACGGCGTGCTGATCACCCGCAATGTCGAGCGCGGCGCGGTGGTGCAGCCCGGCAAGGCGCTCTTGGTGCTGGCGCCGGCCGGGGAAGTCCAGCTGGTGCTGCAGATCGACGAGCGCAATCTGGGCAAGCTCTCGCTCGGCCAGAAGGCGCTGGCCTCGGCGGACGCCTATCCGGACCAGCGTTTCGCTGCCGTCGTTTCCTACATCAATCCGGGGGTCGACATCACCCGCGCCTCGGTCGAGGTGAAACTCAACGTGGCCGATCCGCCGGACTATCTGCGGCAGGACATGACGGTTTCGGTCGATATCGAGGACGCCGCGAAAAGCAGCGCGCTGGTGCTCCCGATCCGCTCGGTGCATGACGCGCTGTCCAGCCAGCCCTGGGTGCTCGGCATCAAGGACGGCCGCGCCGTCAAACGGCCGGTCCGGCTCGGCCTGCGCGGCAACAACCACGTCGAAATCCTGGAGGGGATGAGCGAAGGCGAGGTCGCGATCCCGCTCAATTCGGGGGTCCTGACCGGCCAGCGCGTGCGGCCCGTCCTGTCATGAACCACTGGCTGCCGTTCGAATGGATCACGGCGGTTCGCTTCCTGCGCGAAGGCCGGCTGCAGACGCTGTTCATCATCGGCGGCATCGCCATCGGCGTCGCGGTCATCGTCTTCATGTCGGCGATGCTGGCGGGGCTGGAGGCCAATTTCATCAAGCGCGTTCTCACCTCGCAGCCGCAGATCCAGCTCCTGACGCCCGATCAGATCGCGCGTCCGCTGCGGGGCGGCCCCGGCGAATATGAGGATGCGCGGGTGCAGCGCCCGAGCCAGCGCGTGATCTCGATCGACCAGTGGCCCAAGATCCGCGCGCAGATGCTGGCGATGCCCGAAGTGACCGCGGTCGCCCCGACCATGTCGGGCTCCGCGCTTGCCGTGCGCGGCGACGCCAGCCGCGCCATCACGCTGTCCGGCGTCGAGCCGGATTCCTATTTCAAGATCGTCAGGATTCCCGATTACGTCGTCGCCGGCGAGCCGCGGCTGACCAGCGAGGACATCATCATCGGCATCGAACTCGCCAAGGATCTCGGCGCCACCGTCGGCGACAAGCTGAACGTCCAGGCGGCCAATGGCGCCAACCGGGTGCTGACGATTTCGGCCCTGGTCGATCTCGGCAACAAGGGCGTCAACCAGCGCTCGAGCTACGTGGCGCTGCGCACCGCGCAGTCGCTGCTCGGCATGCTCGGCGGCGTCACCACCATCGACATGACGGTAAAGGATATCTACGCCGCCGAGGAGATCGCCCAGCGCATCCAGGCGGCCAATGCGGTGGAGGCCGACAGCTGGATCAAGACCAATGCGCAGTTCTTCACCGCCGTGCAGGCGCAGGAGAACTCCAATACGCTGATCCGGCTGTTCGTCGCGCTGTCGGTGGCGTTCGGCATCGCCGCCGTGTTGATCGTCTCGGTGATCCAGCGCTCCAAGGACATCGGCATCCTGCGCGCCATGGGCACCTCGCGCGGCCAGATCCTGCGGGTGTTTCTGCTGCAGGGCGGATTGCTCGGCTTCATCGGCTCGCTGTTCGGTGCGGCGATGGGCGCATTCGCGCTGGTCTACTGGCATTCGGTGGCGCGGCAGGCGGACGGCTCGGAACTGTTTCCGCTGATCCTGGAGCGGCGATTGTTCATCCTGACCGCGCTGCTGGCGACGCTGACGGGACTGCTGGCTGCGACCGCGCCGGCGCTGCGCGCGGCCAAACTCGATCCGGTGGTGGCGATCCGTGGCTGAAGAAATCCTGCGATTGGAGAAAGTCTGCAAGGCCTACAATATCGGGCTGCCGTCCGAGACCGAGGTGCTGCACGACATCGATCTCAAGCTGGAGCGCGGCGAATTCCTGGCGCTGATCGGACCATCCGGCTCGGGCAAGAGCACGCTGCTCAACATCGTCGGCCTGCTCGACCGGCCGACCTCCGGCCGGCTCACCATCAAGGGCCAGGATACCGCCACGCTGGGCGATACCGAAATCACCCATCTGCGCGGTCACACCATCGGCTTCGTGTTTCAGTACCACCTGCTGATCTCGGCCTTCACGGCGCGCGAGAATGTGATGATGCCGCTGCTGGCGGACCGCGGCTTTCCCTCAACCGAGATCGAGCGGCGGGCGACCGGGCTGCTGGCGCAGGTCGGGCTCGAAAAATTCGCCGACAATCTCGCCACCAACATGTCGGGCGGCCAGCAGCAGCGGGTGGCGGTGGCCCGCGCGCTGGCGATGAACCCGGATCTGGTGCTGGCGGACGAGCCGACCGGCAATCTCGACACCAAATCGGCCGACAGCGTTTTCGAACTGATGCGCCAGGTCAACCGGGACAGCGGAACCAGTTTCCTCCTGGTGACCCATAATCTGGACCTCGCCCGGCGCTGCGACCGCATCATCGAAGTGGTGGACGGCCGCATTCAACCCTGAGCGGTATCCGCTGCCATGCTCCCGACACAAATTTTCGGGGGATATCAAAGGCTTGAACCCCGTTTTGAATGCGTCCGGGGCCCCGTTCTTGCTTGCGTCGCTAGCCCGCTTCCTTTATCCCGTGGGCTGCCTCGCATGCGAACGGCCCGCGGCCGTGATTTGGGCTGGGCGCATGATCCGGAAAGCAGGCGGCCTTCGGACTTGATCCGGGGACGCGGTGTTTGCGAACGGGTCATGCCGATGTGAATTTTGGTGGCAGAGGGAATACCCGCGAATGGCCAATGTTGTCGTCGTCGGCGCCCAGTGGGGCGACGAAGGGAAGGGCAAGATCGTCGACTGGTTGTCGGAGCAGGCCGACATCGTCGTGCGCTTCCAGGGCGGCCACAATGCCGGCCATACGCTGGTCATCAACGGCGAGACCTACAAGCTGGCGCTG
>JBAUUA010000706.1:0-2545 GCA_049582465.1 Bradyrhizobium sp.
CTTCGGCGACGCCGAGCGTCTTGCCCTCGATATCGGAAAGCGCATGGATGCCGCGGCTCTTGCGCGCGATGATGGCGTAGGGCGACTGGTTGAACAGCATGAACACCGCCTTGACGGGCGGCGCATCGGGCTTGCCGCGAAAGCGGATCAGTTCATTGACGTCGACGAGCGCCAGATCGCTGGCGCCGGAGGCGACGCGTGCAATCGCGTCCGGCGAACCGCTGGCGCTGCTGGTCGTCACCGCGAGGCCCTCGGCGCTGAACAGGCCGCCGGCCGAGGCCAGCAGGACGGGAGAAGCACCCGCATCGATCGGACGATCGAAGGAAAACTGGATCGGGATCGGCTGCCGGGCTTCGGTCTGCGCCCAGCCCTCATCGCCACCGAAGCACGCGAGACCCAAGAGGCCCGTCAGCAGAGCTGAGACACAGCGGATCGCATTGGTCGAACTCACGCGCATTGGACTACTTCGACTTTGAGGCCCCGGCGTCCGCTTGTTCTATGATCGCTTGATGACGGCTGGAGGCGCGACTTTCGAACATATTGCCGGACGGAATCTGAACGGCCGATGAGCGCCACGATTCCGCCACCGATCGTTCAGCCTGGGTTCGGTTTCGGGAACCTAACATGGGTTCAGTGGTTGGCTACAGGCGGCCTGACGGGCTGCGCCACCATGGAGGATATTCGAGATGTTTGCCCGAAAAGCAGTGTTTTCATCGATCGGCCGCGCCACCGTGATGGCGACCGTCGCGGCGATGGCGCTGACGGTCGTCGAGCCTTCGCTGGCTCGCGCCGGGTCGGCGGCCAGCGGGGCCACCGACTTCAGCTCCCGCGCCAGAGTTTATCATCATGGTGGCGGCGGTGCGGCAGCCGCGGCGGCATTTGCCGGCATCGTCGGCACCGGTCTGGCGATCGCCGCCGCCCAGAACCGCCACGCCTATTATGACGATTATGACGGCTATGGCGGCCCGGCCTATTACGGCGGCGGGCCGGTCTACGTCGATCCCGGCTATTCCGGCGGTTATGGCTATTACGGCGGCGGTCCGGCCTATTTCAACGGCCACCGGGACTACTATCACGATTACCGCTACCGGTAGGGCCTGCGCTGTCCGGGCGGTCAGCCGCTCACCCGCTGGTAACCATGTTCCGCCAACCGATCGACCCGCCGGCCGCGCTCCCGCGTGGCCGGCGGATTTCTTCGTAAAACAGCGGTGGCCGTTAACACGCTGGCCATCGGTTTGGATTAGCTTGAGAAAATGAGTGATTCGCTCGAACGGCTCTATCAGGCGGTGCTCGCGGCCAAGGATCTCGATCCGGCAATTTCGCGAACCGCCCGGCTGTTCCAGCGCGGCCCGGCCAAGATGGCCAAGAAGCTGGCCGAGGAAGCCATCGAGGTCGTGATCGACGCCGTCAACCGCAATCCCGATGCGGTGATCCGCGAGAGCGCCGACCTTCTCTACAATCTCACGGTCTTGTGGGCGTCGGCGGGCGTGCGGCCCGAGGACGTCTGGCACGAAATGGCTCGGCGCGAACATCTGCTCGGGATCGCCGAGAAGATGCCGAAGAGGCCGAAATCGACCCTGAAAATCCCCAAACCTTCGCCGGGGCGGGTCGCGCGGCGACCAATTGTCGCGCTCGAGGGCCGGGCGCTCCGCAAGCGGCACTGAGATTTAGCGCAATTCCGCAAATTCCCGGCATGGACAAATCCGTCCCATGGTGGTTCATCGCGCCATGCTGAGACGGATCTACGACTGGTGCATCGACGCCGCCCACAAGCCCTACGCGCTCTGGATCATGGGCGCCGTGGCGTTCGCGGAAAGCTCGTTCTTTCCGGTGCCCCCTGATGTGATGCTGATCCCGATGTCGCTGGCCCGCCCCCAGCGGGCCTGGCTCTACGCCCTGATCTGCACCGCCACCTCGGTGGTCGGCGGCATGCTCGGCTATGCGATCGGCGCGCTGCTCTACGATTCCGTCGGACACTGGCTGATCCAGTTCTACGGTCTCGGCAGCAAGGTCGACGCCTTCCGCGCCTCCTATGCCGAATGGGGCGCGCTGATCATCATCGGCAAGGGGCTGACGCCGATCCCCTACAAGCTCGTCACCATCACCTCGGGTTTTGCCGGCTACAATATCTGGCTGTTCGTGCTGTGCTCGATCATCGCCCGCGGCGGACGCTTCTTCATGGTCGCGATCCTGCTCAACCGCTACGGCGAATGGATCCGGATCCGGATCGAGAAACATCTGGGGTTGTGGGTTGCGCTCGGCGCCGGCGTGCTCGTGCTTGGTTTTGTCGTCGCATTTCGAATGATCTGAACGCTGCGGTGAAGGGCTTTGCCGCTTCGCGGCTTCGGGCTACGCTCGGTGTCATGATGGCTCGACCCGACAACCTCATCGCGCAGGCGGGGAAGCAGGCCGCGACGGCGATGCGGGTGATCACGAGGCCCACTCTGGGGCTCGCGATGTTGCTGCTCGCCGCCGGCGCCGCCTGGCCGCAAGCGGCTTCGCCACCACCCGCGCTCGGCGTTCAGGAGCCGGCCCCGCAGGCCTC
>JBAUUA010000707.1:0-1603 GCA_049582465.1 Bradyrhizobium sp.
AGCATGAGCCGCGCGCCTTCGACGCCCGCCGACACCGTCACCTTGCCGCCGCGTTCGGTGAACTTGATGGCGTTGGAGACGAGATTGAGCGCGACCTGCTTGAACGCGCGCGGATCGCCGGTCATGACCGGCAGATCCTCGGGGATCCGGGTCACGAGGTCGATGCCGTTCTCCCGCGCCTTCAGCGCCAGCAGGCTGCAGCAATTGATCAGCGCCTCGCGCGGCGCGAACGGTTCCGGCGCGATCTCGAAATTGCCGGATTCCATCTTGGACATATCGAGGATGCCGTTGACCACCGACAAGAGATGCTGGCCGGAATCGTTGATCAGTTGCGCGTATTCCCTGCGGCGCGCGGCATCCAGCATCAGCGCCTGCTCCTGCACGATCATCTCGGAGAAACCGATGATGGCGTTGAGCGGCGTGCGCAGCTCGTGACTCATGGTGGCGAGGAAGCGGGTCTTGGCCGCATCCGCCTGCTCGGCTTCGGTACGCGCCAGATCGAGCGCCTGCTCCTGCAGCTTCCGGTCGGTGACGTCGCGCATCACGGCGACCACCTCGGCTTCGCCTGCCGGAGCCTGCGAGGTCTGATCGAGCGGCCGGCAGCGCATTTCGACCCAGATGAAATCAACCTGATGATAGCTCCGCTCGCCGCCGCGCGGAGCATCGCGCCGGAGACGAAATTCGACGCTGCGCGCCTCCCCGCCGCGCGCGGCGTCCGAAAGCGCGGTGAGATAGGCCGGACGGTCGGCGACGTGGACGCGGTCGAACAGGCCGTGGCCGAGCAGCTCGTTGCCCGGCACGCCGAGCAGCGATTCGGCCGCCGGCGACACGAACAGCACGGCGCCGTTGCGGTCGTGCCGGGTGATGACGTCGGTCATATTGCGTGCGAGCAGACGGTAACGCTCCTCCTCGGCGTTGAGCAGGCCTTCCCCGGTGCGCGTGAGCTGCTCGGCGCCGAGCGCAAGCCCGGTAGCATAGAGCGCCGCCGAGACGATGCCGAGCGCAGCCAGTACACCATGCGCGCCGGGCGCCAGCACGGCCGGGGGCTGCAGGCCGAATGCACTCAGCGTCAGCAGCACGGCGACTGCGGAGAGCGTGAGGACGGAGGCGAGTGTCACCACGCGGCGCGAAGCGGAGAGCGCGGCTTCCAGCGGTACCACCACCAACCAGATCGCCGCGAAAGAGGTAATGCCGCCGGTGCACCAGGCCACCGCCGTCACCAGGGCGGTGAGCGAGACCGACGACATGACGTACGCCTTCTCATAGCGGCCGGTGCGCGACAGGAAATAGGCGATCATAATCGGCGCCACCAGCCAGCCGAAGACGCCGAGCTCAAGCGCATTGGGCACGCCGCGGACGGCGATATAGGCCGGGAAGCTCGCCAATGCGACAAAGCTGCCGAGTAGCCGCGGCGCCATGAAGGCGCGGCGGCGCGCCGCCGTCAGCGCATCCTGTCGCGCCGACGGATGCACCAAGGCGTCCACGTAGTTCCACACTGGCGTGAGGAAACTCACGGTTCCTGTCTCACGTCTTTTACCAAGAGACGCGCCCCTTAATTCGTGGCCGGAATCGTAGCCAGCGCGGCTTAAGCGAACGCTAAAGG
>JBAUUA010000708.1:0-6543 GCA_049582465.1 Bradyrhizobium sp.
TCTGGTGCTCGGCATCACGCGTGCGCTGGTGGTTCCCCATTATCAGGTCTTCTTGCAGCCCGGCCACGACTGGCTTCTGATGCTTGGCGGTACGACCTTCGGGGGCCTTCCGGTTCCGGTGGTCGCATTCGCGATCTGCGCGCTGCTGCTGCATCTATTCCTGTCGCGGACGGTGCTCGGACGATTCATCTATGCTCACGGCGACAATGCGCAGGCGGCGCGGCTTTCCGGAATGGCCACGCGGCCGCTGACGATGCTGGAATATGCCATTTGTTCCGCAATCGGCTACGTCGGCGGCGTGATCATGGTGGGATCGACCTCGCTGATGCATCTGCAGATCGCCGAATCGACGATCATTTTCGACGTCATCCTCGTCGTCGTGCTCGGTGGCGTCAGTCTGGTGGGCGGACGGGGCAACGTCGTCAGCGTTATCGCGGGGACGTTGCTGATCGGCGTGCTGCTCAACGCCATGACAATCATGAATCTGGACATCCAGACCCAGGACATGATCAAGGGCGCGGTGCTGCTGCTGGCCATCACGCTCGACAGTTACATTCATCCTCGCGACGAGGAGACCGCCAAGCAGGGCGATTGACCGCTATCGACGACATCACAACGCACGAAGGCAACAACGCTTTCGGCATCAGGGAGGAAATGACATGTCGAGTATCAAGAAGGCCGGCCTCGTTCGCGCCGGAGCGGCCGTCCTTGCAATCGCGGCGATCGCAGCCGGATCGCTCGGAACGGCGCAGGCCGCGGATCCGCGTGCCGAGCTGTTCCAGAAATTCCAGACGGCGGTGAAGGGCAAGACGGTCGCCTGGGTGCCGGTATGGCTCGGCGTCCTTGAATCCGAATGGACGCGCGTCATGAAGGCTCATTTCGACGACTACGGAATCAAGCTGATCGTCCGCGATCCCAACTTCAAATCGGATGTCCAGCTCCAGGCCGTGAGCTCGCTGATCAACGAAAAGCCCGATATTCTGGTCGTGCAAAATCCAACCACAACACTGCTCGCGCGCGAGCTGAAGCGCGCGATGGATGCCGGCATCAAGGTTGTCCAGGTCAACATGGCGTCGAACCAGCTGACAGACGCCTATGTCGGTGCCGACGTGCCCAAGCTCGGCCGCATGCTTGGGGAAGAGGTCGTCAAGACCTGCGGCGGCGGCAAAGGCTCCGGCAAGGTGTCGATCATCCAGGGCGAGGCCACCGCAGCCTATTCGCTTGATATGACCAAGGCCGCGACAGAAGTTCTCAATGCCGACAAGTCGATCAAGATCGTGTCGTCGCAGCCGTCGAACTGGGATGCCAACAAGGCTTCCGAAATCACCACCAACGTCTTGCAGCAGAATCCGGATCTGTGCGGTATCCTTAGCGTGTGGGGACCTCAGACGGCGGGCGCCGCGCAGGTGGTCAAGAACGCGGGCAAGCAGGAACAGGTCAAAATCTTCGTGGCCAGCGATGGCCAGCCGGCCGACTGCGACATGCTGGAGCAGGGATTGTTCACCAAGAACCTGTCCTACCGCGCCGATACGCAAGGCGAGGCGATCGTCAATGCCGTGCTGACGCTGTTGCAGGACAGCCGTCCCGCGGGAACGACGCAGCTCGCCTATTACACCACCAACTACTGGGTCTCGGGCAAAGCCGACCGGCAGTACTGCTTCGTCGTCCCAAAGGAATAAGGCGGTCGTCTCAAAAGATCCGCCAGTGCGGACGCCCAAGGCCAGCCCCGGGGCGTCCGCCGACTGAAAGTTGGACAGCTAATGAACGCGCTACGACGTCTCTGGTATCGTTACTCGCCGCAGCTTCTGATCGGCGAGTTGCTTGAAAAGCGATGGATGGAGCCGATCGTTCCGTTCGCACTGCTGATTCTGGTCTTCATCGCTTTTATCCTGACCATTCCCGGATACACCTCGCTCGCCCAGTTGCAGCAGCTGATGCGCAGCTTCCCCGAGCAGGCCTTCGTGGCGATGGCGATGGCGATCTCGATCCTGTCGGGCGGACTCGATCTGTCGGTCGGTGCCGTCTTCGCGATGGCTGATTTCCTGACGCTGTATCTCATGCAGGTGCGCGACTGGCCGTTGCCGCTGGCGATCGTCGTCGTACTTGGTTGGGGCGCGCTGATCGGTGCGGTAAACGGCGGACTGATTGCCTATGCCAAGACGCGTCCCTTCCTGACGACCATGGTGGTGCTGATCATCCTGCGCGCAGCCTATAACAAGATTACCGGCGCCTTTGCGACGGAGCTTGCCGGTGCCTCCTCCGACAGTTCGGCCTGGGATTTCCTGGGCACGGGATTTCTGTTTGGAATTCCCGTCAATATGTTCTGCCTCATCGTCATCGGGGTGATTGCGCACCTCTATCTCACGCGTATCCGCTCCGGAGTCCACATCATGGCGGTAGGCTCGAGCCGGAAGGCCGCGCGCCACGCCGGTATCAACGTCAGGCACTCCCTGTTTCTCGCTTACGTGCTGTCCGGCATGCTGGCGTCTCTGGCCGGCATTCTTTATGCGGCGCGTCAGAACAGCGCCGGCACCGATACCGGCGTCGGCTGGGAGGTGAACGCGCTTGCCGCCGCCGTGCTGGGCGGCATCAGCCTGAGCGGCGGTCGCGGCACCATCAGCCGCGCGCTGATGGGGGCGGCGATCATCTTCCTCTTGATCAACGGACTGGTTCAGCTCGGCACCCACGGCAGCCTGACGACGGCCGCGATCGGCGCGATCCTGCTCGCGGCAGTGGGCTTCAACGTCAAGTTCGTCAAGAACAAGAGCAAGATCCTTCAGAAGATCTACGTCAGTCCCAGCCTCGTCGAATTCTCTCCGCCGGCCTCCATCGAACGCGGCAGCGGCACTGTTTTCGCGGAAAACGACCGGCTCAAGAATGCGGAGGCGATCGCGCTCGATCGCATCGAGGGTCCCGAGGACATCATCCTCGATCGTCACGATAACCTCTATACCGTCAATCGCAACGGTTCGATCATCCGCTTTCTCGCGCCGGATTACGAACGTCGCGAGGAATTTGCGCGGATCGGCGGCCGTCCGCTCGGCATGGCGCTCGACCGCGACGAGAACCTGCTTGTTTGCGTCGCGGGCATGGGCGTCTACGGCGTCAAGCCGGACCGGACGGTATTCAAGGTCACCGACGAGACCAATCGCACCTGGTATCGCTTCAAGGACGATTCGCGGCTGTGGCTTGCCGATGACCTCGATGTCGCTCCCGACGGCAAGATCTATTTCAGCGACGCGACCACGCGCTACGATCTGTCCGACTGGGCGCTCGACGGATTCGAGGGAAGGGGCAATGGCCGGCTGGTCTGCCACGATCCGGCGACCGGCAAGACACAGACCGTGCTTTCCAACCTGGCTTTTCCAAATGGCGTCTGCGTCTCCCACGACGGACGCGCGGTGCTTTGGGTCAGCACGTGGCTGTGCCGCATCTACCGCTATTGGATCGAGGGCGAGAAGGCCGGCACCCTGGAATTGCTGGCCGAAAACCTGCCGGGCTATCCCGACAACATCAATCGCGCCTCCGATGGCACTTATTGGCTTGCCTTGGTCGGATTGCGGTCGCCGGTCTATGACCTCGCGATGGCCGATCCGGCGTTCCGCACCCGGATGGTGAAGCAGATACCTCCCGACGAATGGCTGTGTCCCGGTATCAATTTCGGCTGCGTGATCAAATTCGACGACAATGGCCAGGTGCACGAGTCGTTGTGGGACCCCGGCGGTATCTCGCATCCGACCATCACCTCGATGCGCGAGCACAAGGGCTACCTGTATATCGGCGGCCTCGAAAACAACCGCATTGGCCGGCTTCCCCTGCCCGACGCCGATCCGGCCTGGACCGGGTGGAATTCCTACTGGGGGCGCGGCAAGCAGGACGACACCAAGCAACAACCAATGCCTGCGAGGACAGACCGTGTCGTTAGCGCGTGATATCGTCGACCGCATCTTCTTTCCGAACCGGGACGTCCACTCGATCCCGGTTCTCGATGGCGGCTTCTCGCCAAACGAGCGGCTCGATCGGGCGCGGCAACTGGGAGATGCCTTCGACACACCCGACGCGCTGGTGCTGGACGGTGAGGGTACTTTGTACGTATCCGCAGGACAGACGATCTATGCCTGCACAGGGCGCGATTTCGAGGTTCGCCGCCCATTGGTCCGGTTCGACGGGAAGGCCGGCGGTCTTGCACGGTCGGAGATGACGGGCCTTGTGGTGTGCGTTCCCGGACGCGGGATTTGCACTGTCGATGGGACCGGCAAAATAACGGGATGGCTCGAGAAGGTTGACGGCGAGGCGATCCGCTGTCCGACGGCGGTCGCCGTTGCCTCGGATGGAACGATCTTCGTGACTGACGGTTCCCGGCACAACACCGCGGATCAATGGCTGCCCGATTTGATGCAGAAGCGTTCGCCCTCCGGCCGCCTGATCGCCTGCGACTCTACACTGACGAACGCACGCGTTATCGCCGATGGTCTTGATTGGCCGGCCGGCGTCGTCGTGACTCACGACGAGGAGAGTGTCTTCGTCACGGAGTCGTGGTCGCATCGCCTGCGCGAATTCGAGCGGTCGGGCGGCGCGCCGCGGGTGGTGGTGAAAAATTTCACGGGTTATCCGTCACGAATTGTGCGCGGCGCAGGCGGACACTACTGGCTCGCCTTCTTTGCCCTGCGGACGCAACTCACCGAATTCGTCCTGCGCGAGCATGCCTTTCGTGCACGGATGATGGCCAACGTTCCTCCCCATTTGTGGGTCGGGCCGACCCTTGGAGGGGCGTTCGACTATCGCGAGCCCACGCAGATCGGCCGCATCAAGAAACTTGGCATTCAAAAGCCGTGGGCGCCACCACGATCCTATGGCCTGGTGGCGCGCCTCGATGCCAGGGGACATGCCGTCGAAAGCTTCCACAGCCGCGCCTCGGGTCAGCTTCATGGCGTCACTGCCGTCGCCGACCACCGCGGCCGCGTCCTGGTGGCGTCGAAGGGACATGGCAAGATCGCCGAGCTGCCCGTCAGCGACGAGAGACTAACGGGAGATCGGGATGAGTAGCGCCGAGGTAGCGCCGGTTCTGCGTATTGTCGCCGGAAGCAAGGTCTATGGCGGCATTCATGCCATCGACAGCGTCGATTTCGACCTTCGCCCCGGCGAAATCCATGCGGTGCTCGGGGAAAACGGCGCCGGCAAGTCGACGCTGTGCAAGGCGATTTCCGGCGCCATCAAGCTGACGTCGGGCGACTATGTTCTGGGCGGGAAGCCGGTTTCGTTTTCATCTCCCGGCGAGGCGCTGAAAAACGGCGTGGCCATGGTCTATCAGGAGACCAGTCTCGTTCCCTCGATGACCGTTGCGCAGAACCTCGAACTCGGCATGGAGAAATTCTTCACCGTCTATCGCAAGATCAATATCGCTGCCCAGCAATCGCAGCAGGCGCTCAATTTCAACGTCGATCCGCTCGCACTGGTCGAAACGCTCGGCACCGCCAAGCGGCGGATGGTGGAGATCGCGCGCGCGGTACGCCACAACGCGCGGGTGATCATTTTCGACGAGCCGACCGCGAGTCTCACGCCGGAAGAGATGCAGCACCTGTTTCATCTCCTGAACAGCCTGCGTTCGCGGGGCGTCGGAATTATCTTCATTTCCCATGCGCTCGAAGAGGCGCTGAGGATCGCCGATCGCATTACCGTGCTGCGCGACGGCAAGCTCGTCCATACCGGCCCGGCAGCGGGGCTGGACCGGCCGGCGATCGTGCGGATGATGGTTGGCCGCGATATCGCCGCGACGCATTATGCGGCGGTCGAAGCGGAAGGCGTGGCGGCCGTCGAACCGCCCGCCGAGACCAGCAAGGACAAGCGCCGGGTGCTGTCGGTCGAGAATGTCACGATGGGCAGCGTCGTGAAGAATATGTCGTTCTCGGTCTATGAAGGCGAAGTGGTCGGCATGGCGGGGCTTGTGGGTTCCGGCCGGACCGAGATCGCCCACGTCATCTGCGGTGCGCGCAAGCGGAATTTCCTGCGAGGCGGGCTGATCTATCTCAACGATCGACCGATCCGCTATCGGGTGCCGCGCCAGGCGGTGCGGGATGGCATCGTCTATATCACCGAAGACCGCAAACTGGACGGATTCTTCGAGACGATGACCGCGGACGATAATGTCTATCTCGGCTATCTGGCCTCGCCGAAGGGAGGGCGACGGTGGCTCTATTCGCTCAAGCAGAGGAAGAAGATCGCCGATCGCTGGATCAAGGCGCTCTCCATCTCCGCGCTCAAGCGCAGTCTGAAAATCGTCGAGTATTCCGGCGGCAACCAGCAGAAAGTCGTGGTGGCGAAATCGCTGGCGCAGGAGCCCTCGGTCGTGATCTTCGACGAGCCGACGCGAGGCGTCGACGTCGGTGCGATCCCGCAAATTCATGCCGCCATTCGCGCACTGGCGGCCGAAGGGAAGGCCGTCATCGTAATCTCGTCTTACCTGCCGGAAGTCATGGCGATCTCCGATCGTATCCTGGTCGCGCGGGGCGGCCGGATCGTCGAGGAAATGACGGCTGCGCAGGC
>JBAUUA010000709.1:0-2180 GCA_049582465.1 Bradyrhizobium sp.
GGTCCGCCCGGGTGACCTTTACGATAATTCCTGCTCTCATGCCGAGAGATTGAACTGCTTCGGTCGATTTGGGAATCGTCCGAATGAATCAGACCACTAGTTGTTGTGCGAAAAGCCCTCGAACAGCGTCTTTTACAATAGGCAACACGGCGTATGGGTCCCTGCTTTCGCAGGGACGACATTGGAATTTGTTTCCGGCCGGAAACAAAAATGGCGCGGAGAAAGCCGCGCCATTCCTAGGAGACGTTAGCGTCCGTGTCCGTCAACCGCGCCTGCCGTCCGAATTGTCGGCGCGGCGGTCCGTCGGCAGCACGATCACCTTGGTGCCGACATTGACCCGCGAATAGAGATCGGTGACGTCCTCGTTGGTCAGGCGGATGCAGCCCGACGAGACATGCGTGCCGATGGTCCCCGGCGCGTTGGTGCCGTGGATGCGATACACGGTGCCGCCGAGATACATTGCGCGGGCGCCGAGCGGATTGCCGGGGCCGCCGGCCATGTGGCGCGGCAGATAGGGCTGGCGCGCGATCATTTCCGGGGGCGGGGTCCAGTCCGGCCACTCCGCCTTCCTGGTCACCGACTGCACGCCGGACCAGGTGAAGCCGTCGCGGCCGACGCCGATGCCGTAGCGGATCGCCTGGCCGCCGCCGAGCACATAATAGAGATAGGTGTTGGGGGTATCGATGATGACGGTGCCGGGCGCTTCGCGGCTGGCGTAGCTGACGATCTGGCGCTTCAGCCGGGCCGGCAGCTCGGTCACGGCGTCTTCGTCCTCGGAGGGGGCGGCCTGAACCGGTGGCTGGGCCATCGGCGCCGGCGGCGTCAGGATGAAGGGGAACAGCTGCAGCGGCGCGGCCGAGGCGGTGCCGGAAAATGCCATTGCCGCAACGGCCAGTGCGCCGAAGGCGGCACGGCGGGAATTGCGCTTCAACGCGTTCGGATTGAACATGGTCGTCCCCTGTTTTTGGATCTGCTTGCGCGTCCTGTTGTTCTTCTTGGCGCCATTTCGGCGCTCTGTTGGGGACGACCAGTACAGGGCGGCGGTTTCAGAACATTTGCGTGGAAACCGCAAAATGGTTTCGTCACAGTAAGGAAATATTTCGTCAATGTGTCGTGCGGGGCAGGAAAAACCCCGGGAACCGGCCAAAAAGACCGCATCCCCCGTCCATGACGTCACACGCATGAAATATCCATAGCCGAACGTCCGCCAATGAGAATCAATCGCTCTTAAGGCGCGCCGTTCATGCGGATATTGATCGCGACCGACGCTTGGCATCCGCAGGTAAATGGCGTGGTGCGCACGTTAACCTCTTTGGCCAAAAGCGCCGCGGCGCTGGGCGCCGAGGTCGAGTTTCTGACTCCCGACGGGTTTCCGTCGATGGCGCTGCCGACCTATCCGGGCTTGCGGGTGGCCTGGCCGAACCGGCGCGAGATCGCCCGGCGAATCGAGGCGGCTGCTCCGGAGGCGATCCATATTGCCACCGAAGGCCCGATCGGATGGGCGGTGCGGGCCTATTGCCTGCGCCGCAAGCTTGCGTTCACCACGTCCTACACGACGCGTTTTCCGGAATACATCGCAGTGCGCTCGATCATTCCGGAATGGTTCAGCTACGCGGTGTTGCGGCATTTCCACGCGGCCGCCGCCATGACCATGGTTGCGACCGCCTCGCTCAAGCAGGAGCTTTCCGCGCGCGGCTTCAAGAAGCTCGGCTTCTGGACGCGCGGGGTCGACACCGAGCTGTTCCGGCCCGACGAGCCAGCGGAGCTCGATTTGCCGCGGCCGATCTTCCTCACCGTCGGCCGCGTCGCGGTCGAGAAGAACCTCGAGGCGTTTCTGTCGCTGGACCTGCCGGGAACCAAGGTCGTGATCGGCGACGGACCGCAGCGCGCAGCTTTGCAGCGCCGCTATCCGAAGGTCAGATTCCCGGGCGAAAAGAAGGGCAGGGAGTTGAGCGCGCATTTCGCCGCTGCCGACGTCTTCGTCTTCCCCAGCCTCACCGACACCTTCGGCGTCGTACAGCTCGAGGCGCTGGCCTGCGGCACGCCGGTCGCCGCGTTCCCGGTGATGGGACCGCTCGACGTGATCGCCGACCATCCGATCGGCGCGCTGGATACGGATTTGCGCAGCGCCTGCATCCGCGCGCTCGGCATGTCGCGCGAAAAGTGCCGCAGCTTCGCGC
>JBAUUA010000710.1:0-5802 GCA_049582465.1 Bradyrhizobium sp.
CCGCGGATGATGAGCAACATCATCGATTGCCCGCAGACGCCGGAGGCGCTCGAACTCGACATGAAGCTGGAGGTCGCGTTCGAAAAGCTCGACGACAAGATCACCCTTCCCTTGTTTCGTCCGGCGAAGGGCTGAGCATCATGCGAAGAAACCAGGTTGCCGTCGTCGGTGCGGCCGAAACCACCGAACTCGGCGTCATTCCCAACGTGTCGCAGATCCAGCTGCATGCGGACGCGGCGCTCAACGCCATCGCCGATGCGGGTTTGAAGCTGTCCGACATCGACGGCATCGCCACCGCGGTGGAAACGCCGCAGCAGATCGCCCATTACCTTGGCATTACGCCCACCTGGGTCGACGGCACTTCGGTCGGCGGCTGCTCGTTCATGCTGCACGTCCGCCATGCCGCGGCGGCGATCGAGGCGGGTCTCTGCAAGACCGTACTGATCACGCATGCCGAGAGCGGCAAGTCGATGATCGGCAAGCAGCCGCGCTCCACGCCGGCGGATAGCCTCAACGGCCAGTTCGAGGCGCCCTTCGGCGTGTTCGGGCCGCCCAGCATGTTTCCGATCCCCGTGCTGCGCTATATGAAGACCCACGGCATCACCCATGAGCAGATCGCCATGGTCGCGGTGGTACAGCGCGAATGGGCCGCGAAAAATCCGCGCGCCACCATGAAGGCGCCGATCACGGTTGCGGACGTGCTGAACTCGAAGATGATCGCCTATCCGTTCCGCATCCTGCAATGCTGCCTCGTGACCGACGGCGGCGGCGCGCTGATCCTCACCTCGGCCGACCGCGCCAGGGATTTTCCGAGGAAGCCGGTCTATGTCCTCGGCACCGGCGAGAGCGTCGAGACGCCGATGGTCAGCCAGATGGAGACGTTTGACTCCTCGCGCGCTTTCAGGGTCGCGGGACCGCTGGCGTTCAAGGAAGCGGGCATCACCCACAAGGATGTCGATCATTTGATGATTTACGACGCCTTTGCGCATTTGCCGCTCTACGGCCTCGGCGATCTCGGCTTCATGCCGCACGAGGAGACCGGCAAGTTCATCGCCGACGGCAACACGCGGCCCGGCGGCAAGCTGCCGCTCAACACCAATGGCGGCGGGCTCAGCTACATGCATTCGGGCATGTACGGCATGTACGCGCTGCAGGAAAGCGTGCGGCAGATGCGCGGCATCGCACCGGCCCAGGTTCAGGGCGCGAACATCTCGGTCTGCCACGGCGTCGGCGGCATGTTCGCCGCAAGCGGCACGATCATCTTCACCAACGAGAAATGATCGGACTTCCGGGCTCGCGCTTCGCGCGCCCCGGAACGGCGAAAACAACGGGAGGTATCCATGAGCCAAGGCAAATCACTCGAAGGCAAGTCCATCATCGTCACCGGCGCCGGGCGCGGCATCGGCAAGGAGATCGCGCTGCTCTGCGCGGCCGAGGGCGCAAAAGTCGTGGTCAACGATCCCGGCGGCGCCGCCGACGGCTCGGGATCGAGCGCCTCGCCTGCCGAAGAAGTGGTCGAGGAAATCAGGAAGCGGGGCGGCACGGCGGTGGCGAATTTCGAAACCGTCGCGGAGGCCATCCCCGCCAGCAAGATCGTCAAGACGGCGGTCGACAGTTTTGGCAAGCTCGACGGCGTGGTCAACAATGCCGGCATCCTGCGCGACGCGATCTTCCATCGCATGAGCATCGACGCCTTCGAATCCGTCATCAAGGTGCACCTGATGGGCTCGTTTTACGTCTCGCACGCCGCGGCCCGCCTGTTCCGCGAGCAGGAAAGCGGCTCGTTTGTGCACTTCACCTCGACCTCCGGTCTGGTCGGCAATTTCGGCCAGGCCAATTACGCGGCCGCGAAGCTCGGTATCGTCGGCCTGTAGAAATCGATCGCGCTCGACATGAATCGCTTCAATGTGCGCTCGAACTGCGTTTCGCCCTTCGCCTGGAGCCGGCTGATCGGAACCATTCCGACCGAAACCGAGGCGGAGAAGGCGCGCGTGGCGAAGATCCAGCAGATGGGGCCGGAAAAGATCGCGCCGATCTGCGCGTTCCTGCTCAGCGAGGCCGCCAAGGACGTCACCGGCCAGATCTTTGCGGTGCGCATGAACGAAATCTTCCTGATGAGCCAGTCGCGCCCCTTGCGCTCGATCCATCGCGGCGAAGGCTGGACCCCGCAGACCATCGCCGAACACGGCATGCCGGCGCTGAAATCGTCGTTCTACAAGCTCGACCGCTCGGCAGACATCTTCAACTGGGATGCGATCTAGGATCACCGGCCGCAGGTGCAGCGCAGCGAAACCTGGTATCCCGAACGTTCCCGCCGGCTTGCGCGGAGCGGGCAGCGTCATTGCGAGGAGCGAAGCGACGAAGCAATCCATCTTTCCCGGTGTTGATGCATGGATTGCTTCGCTGCACTCGCAATGACGAAGGTGGCGGCAGCATCCCGCCTCCCACGCGCTATCTCTGGTTGCTAAAATAAAACTTCGCCCGCATTATGCCGGATTGTGGGCTCACGATTTCCTCCCAACAAAAAAATCCTGGGAGGAAACCATGACCAATCAAGTGGAATTACCCGACCGCCGGTCCTTCGACCGCCGCACACTGATCAAGAGCGCGGCGGCGTTGGCCGCAACGGCCGTGACCGTCAAAGCGGCCTCGGCGGCGACCGCACCGCCGCTCGGCCAGACCGGCGCCCCAACGCGGTCAACCGGCCCGCTGCCCCTGGGACCGCTACCCGGAAGCCGCTATCCGGACTCTCACCTGGAGTCTGCAAAGCCCAAGCTTTCGTTCGGGCCGAACGGTTTTCCGGCCTTCGCCGGCACCATGGCGGTCGAGCGCGTCGCGACGGGAATGCGCTGGGCAGAAGGGCCGGTTTACTTCCCGGCCGGGCGCTACGTGCTGTTCAGCGACATTCCCAACAACCGCATCATGCGCTTCTCGGAGGATGACGGCCACCTCAGCGTGTTCCGCCAGCCGTCGATGAACTCGAACGGGAACACCATCGATCGGGAGGGACGCCTGATCACCTGCGAGCACAGCGGCCGAAGGGTCACCCGGACCGAACTCGACGGCTCGATCACCATCATCGCCGACAAGTATAATGGCAAAAGGCTGAACTCGCCGAACGACGCGGCTGTCGCTTCCGATGGCTCGATCTGGTTCACAGATCCGGTTTACGGCATCGGCGGCTACTATGAGGGCGTCAAGGCCGAGCCCGAGCAGGAAAAGCATAACGTCTACCGGGTTGATCCAAAATCCGGTGACATCAAGGTTGTCGTCGATGACTTCGTCGAGCCCAACGGCATCGCGTTCTCGCCCGACGAGAAGAAGCTCTATGTCATCGACACCGGCTTCACGGACGGGCCGGACAACCCGTCGCACATCCGCGTGTTCGACGCGGACGTGGCGGCCGGAAAGGTGTCGAACAGCAAAGTGTTTGCGGAAATGCCGAAGCCCAGCATCACCGACGGAATGCGCTGCGACAGTGAGGGGCGTGTCTGGTGTTCGGTGGGCTGGGGCGATCCGAACGAGGACGGCGTGCGCTGCTACACCCCGGATGGCGACCTGCTTGGCAAGATCCACATACCTGAGACTGTCGCCAACCTGTGCTTTGGCGGTCAGCAACGAAATCGACTTTACATCTGCGGCTCGACCTCGCTCTATGCGGTCTACACGAGCGTTCAGGGCGCCATGAAGCCGTGATCGGCTGCGAGTGACTTGATGCCTTTGGCAGAAGGTCGCAGCTGAAGTACTCGTGACGCAAGCTGCCCTTCACGTCATTCCGGGGCGCGACAACGTCGCGAGCCCGGAATCCATAACCACGATCGGGAGTATGGATTCGGGGCCTGCGCCAAGTGGCGCATCCCGGAATGACGAGGATGGAGTTGGGAGGCCCTACCCGCTGTTGCGCAAGCCTGCCGAAATGCCGTTGATGGTGAGCTGGATGCCGCGCAGCACCTGCTCATCGGGATTTTGCGCGCGATGCTCCTTCAACAGCTCCACCTGTACGTGGTTCAGCGGATCGAGATAGGGGAAACGGTTGCGGATCGAGCGCTCCAAGAGCGGGTTGCCCTGCAGCAAACGCTCCTGCCCCATGATGTCCAGCAGCATCTCGATCGAGGTTTGCCATTCCTGCCGGATGCGTCCGAAGATTTTTTCACGCAACGCCACGTCCGGCACCAGTTCGGCATAGCGCGAGGCGATCGCGATCGAACTCTTCGCGAGCACCATGTCCATGTTCGACAACAGCGTGCGGAAGAACGGCCACTCGCGGTAGAGCTCGCGCAGGAAAGCCATGCCCTTGTCGGGATGCTGCTTGACCCAGGCCTCGACCGCGCTGCCGAAACCGTACCATCCCGGCAGCATCAGCCGGCATTGCGCCCAGCTGAACACCCAGGGAATGGCGCGAAGGTCTTCGATCTCGCGGGTCTTCTTGCGCGACGCCGGGCGGCTGCCGATGTTCAGCGTGGCGATCTCGGTGATGACGGTGGAATTCCAGAAATACTCCGCAAAGCCCTCGGTCTCGTAGACCAGCCCCCGATAGGTCTTGAAGGCCAGCGCCGACAATTGGTCCATGGCGTCGAGATATTCGCGCTGCGGCGCGCTGTGCCGCGGCTGCAGCAGGCTCGCCTCCAGCGTGGCGGCTGCGAGAATCTCCAGATTGTTGCGGCCGACCTCGGCGTTTGAATATTTGCTGGAGATGATTTCGCCCTGTTCGGTGATCCGGATCTGGCCGTTCACCGCGCCGCCGGGCTGCGCGATGATGGCGTCGTAGCTCGGCCCGCCGCCGCGGCCGACCGAGCCGCCGCGGCCATGGAACAGCCGCAAGCGCACATGGTGGCGCTCGAACACGTCGACCAGGCCGATCTCGGCCTTGTAAAGCTCCCAGCCCGACGTGACGAAGCCGCCGTCCTTGTTGCTGTCGGAATAGCCAAGCATCACTTCCTGCACCGCGCCGCGGCTGTCCACCAGCTTGCGGTAATCGTGCAGCGACAGCATCCGGTCCATGATGGCGCTGGAGGCCTGGAGGTCCTCGATGGTCTCGAACAGCGGCACGATGTTGATCGCGCTGCGACCGGAGGGATCGACGAGCCCGACCTCCTTCAGGAGCAGCGCGACCTCCAGCATGTCGGACACGCCCTTGCACATGGAGATGATGCATTGGGGGATGGTGCCGGCGCCGAATTTGGCGTGCGCTTCGGCGGCGGCGTGGAACACCGCCAGTTCGCCCAGCGTCTCCTCGCTGTATTTGACGAAGGACGACGTCAGCGGCCGCGCATTGCGCAGTTCGCCGGCGAGCAGCGCGATCCGCGCCTCCTCGCCCAGCGCCAGATAGGACATGCCGGGCATCGCCGCGTCGATCAGCTCGGCAACCGTGCGCTCGTGCACGGCCGAATTCTGCCGGATGTCGAGGCTTGCCAGATGAAAGCCGAAACAATCCACGGCGCGGCGCAACTGCCGCAGCCGCCCGCGCGCAATCACGCCGGACTTGTTCGATATCAGCGAGCGGTTAAGCGTATCGAGATCGGCCTTGAACTCCGCGACATCGGCGTAGGGCGCGGCTTCGCCGACCGGCGGCCGGGTGGTTTCCACATCCAGCCGCGCGGCGGTGGCGGTGAGCCTTGCGTAGATGCCGGAGACCGCCAGCCGGTAAGGCTCGCCTCTGCGATGCGGCGAGGTATCGGGCGAGCGGTCGGCGAGCGCCCGCAGATCCTTGGAGATGTCGGCGAGATGGGCGGCGAGCGACAGTTCGGAACCGAGCACATGCAGTTCCTCGAGATAATAGTGCAGCAGCCGGCTCGATTGCAG
>JBAUUA010000711.1:0-2546 GCA_049582465.1 Bradyrhizobium sp.
TTCCTCCGCCGTGCCACCGGTTCCGATTATCTCGGCAATGGTCACGTCGTCGACCTGGCCGACCGCCTTGATGATTTCGTCACGAGTAAGCCGCGTCATCGCTTTTCACTCCTGAGCCAGCCGCGCCGCCTCGATGGGCGCGAACCATCGTCAACCGACGGGCCACGGTCAGGGTTCCGCGCGCCGCCCGATCAAACGGTTCAATCGCTAATTTTAAGCGGATTTCAGCGATTGCTGATCTGTCGCGCGCCGGTTGAGCCGGTCGCATCGGATATCCGCGCCGTGCCGCGGTTGTTCATCATGCCGTCGAGACGATCGCGTTCCTTCTCGAAGCCTGCCAGCATCGGCCCGTCGAGCGAGCGGCCGCGCGGCAGCTTGATGCGCATGGGATCGACGAAGCGGCCGTTGACCAGGATTTCGTAGTGGACGTGGGCGCCGGTGGACATGCCGGTCGATCCGACGAAGCCGATCACCTGGCCCTGCCGCACCCGCTTGCCGGGCGCCATGCCCTTGGCGAAGGCCGACATGTGGCCATAGGCGGTCTCATAGCCGTTGGCGTGCTTCAGGCGGACGTAATTGCCGTAGCCGCCTTCCCGTTCGGCTTTCTCGACGACGCCGTTGCCGGAGGCGAAGATCGGCGTGCCATAGGGCGCGGCCCAGTCGACGCCGGTGTGCATCTTGACGAAGCCGAGGATGGGATGGCGCCGCGCGCCGAAGCCCGACCGCATGATCGCGCTGCCGACCGGCTTGCGCACCAGGAACTTCTTCGCGCTCTTGCCGGTCTCGTCGTAATAATCGACCACCGCGTCGTCGGGGGTCTGGAACCGATAATATTTCTTGGTCTCGCCGCCGACGGTCAGCGAAGCGTACAGCACCTCGCTCTTGTCGCTGGCGTTGGCGCCTTCGTCTTCGCCGGCGTAGAACACGTCGAAGGAGTCGCCGGGCTGCACTTTGCGCTGGAAGTCGACGTCATAGGAATAGATGCGGACCATGTCCTCGATGACGTTGGGCGGCACCTTGTTGCGCAGCGCGGTCTCGTAGATGCTCTGATAGAGTCGCACCCCGCTGCCGTCGTCATCATCCTCGTCGCTGCTTTCGGGGGCCTCGGCGACGGTGTTCATGCTCTGCACGTCGACGGCGACATATTTGCCAAGGTCGGACAGCGCGGCGACGGCTTCGATATTGGAATCGTTGGCGACGATGACCCGGCAGGGCTGCAGCCGCTGGCCGGGGCCGGCAGGCGCCATCAGGATCCGCAGCTTCTGGCCTTCCTTCAGCCCGCCGTCGCGGCCGCGGGGACCCAGCGTGGCGGCGATGGCTTTCGCCTCTTCCGGCGTCGCGCCCTGGTCGCGCAGGATCGAGGTGACGCTGTCGCCTTTCTTGACGACGTGGACCCGTTCGCCGGTCGGATTACCCCCGGTGACCTGATCCTTGGTCTTCGGCAGCAACGTGACGTTTTCCGGCACTACGCGGGTTTCAAAGCCCGCATAGGGGTCGGCGGCCGTGCCCTCGGTGGCGTAGGCCAGTTTCATGTCCGACTGGGCGCCGCTGGCGTCGGCGGCGGCATTGGCTAGCGAGGCGTAGCGCACGCCGCTGTTGCCGCGCCAGTTCGAGGCGTCGCGCACCCGCATCAGGATATCGTCAAGGGCGACCACCGGGGCGATCTTCGCCCTCGGCAGCACCGGCGCCAGGTCCTTGGTGACGAAGGAAACTTCGGCATCGGGTTCGGCCGCGTCTGCCGCATCGGCGGCGGCATTGGGATCGTCGGAGGCCGCCGGCGCAGGGCTGCCGACATCGCTCAGCATGCGCTGGGCGTTGAACGGCGGGATCTTGGAGCTGAGGTCGCTGGTCGTCATCGACAGATTGCCGGAGATGCGGACGAACGGCCGCACCCGCATCACGTCGCGGTTGCCGACGCGGGCAACCGTGGAGACCCGCACCACGCTGCGCGCCGCGGTCGAATCCCCGGGCGGCGGCAGGCGATCGCTCTTGTGCAGGCTGGCCGTCTTGTCGTTGGCGCCGAATGCGCCGCGCAGCGCCCCCTCGACCCGTTCCGGCACCTTGGCAAAGGTCATTTCGCCGTCGAGGGAAGCAAAAACGGCGCCGCCGATCAGGGCTGCGCCGCACAGGCCGGTGAGGATGGTACCGCTGAACCATTGTACGGAGACGCGGCGGCGATCGATCACCGCGGCTTCGGAACCGTCGACGGAAAGCGGCGGCTCGTGACCGAGATCGATGATCCCGGTCTCGCGTCCGTAGCCGCCCCCGCGTGACGTCCTGTGGCTCAACCCGCCGTCCCCCCAAATTCCATCAACATTCGACGAGATCTTCGCCCATTTCCGACCCGCGTTCGCCCTCCGAAAGGGAAACCCGGAATCCCGGCGCGCCGCATAGATGTTCGGCAATCAATGGCCAAAGCGAGGCCGGGATCACGAACAACAATGGTCTTTAAGATCTCTCGATGTTTCCAGGCCGCGAGGAAAAGGCGACGGGTTCCATTGGTATCGCCGATCCCTGGTAGAGAAACGCCGGCAGCCCCCACTGGC
>JBAUUA010000712.1:0-2403 GCA_049582465.1 Bradyrhizobium sp.
ATCTCGGCCGCGGCGGTGGAAAGCCTGCTGCCGCGTGAGGACGTCAAGGTCAGCGAACTGCGCGGCATGGCGATGCAGGGCCTGGTGCCGCCCGGCCAGCTCTCGGCGATCGCGGTGGCGAAATCGATGGTGAACTGGCATCAGCGCCACGGCTATTGCGCCAATTGCGGAACCCGCACGGCAATGCGGGAAGGCGGCTGGAAGCGCGAATGCCCGAACTGCAAGGCCGAGCATTTTCCGCGTACCGACCCCGTCGTCATCATGCTGGTGGCGCTCGACGACAGGGTGCTTTTGGGGCGGCAGAAGCAATTCCCGCCGGGCATGTATTCGTGCCTCGCCGGCTTCGTCGAGGCCGCCGAGACCATCGAGGACGCGGTCCGCCGCGAGATCTTCGAGGAATCCGGGATCCGCTGCACCGACGTCAATTATTACATGACGCAGCCCTGGCCTTATCCGTCGTCCCTGATGATCGGCTGCACCGCGCGCGCCACCAGCGAGAATATCGTGGTGGACCGCACGGAACTGGAGGATGCCCGCTGGTTCGACCGCGCGGAAGCCACCCTGATGATCAAGCGGCAGCATCCCGACGGTCTGGCGGGACCGCATCCCTTTGCCATCGCCCATCACCTGCTTGGCCGCTGGGTGCATGGGGGAGACAACGCGGGCGCATAGCGGGGAACTGGCCATGGCTCAGTCGATTAGTCCGGGACCTTGGTTCCGGCGGAAGGCGGAACCGGCATGACGGACCCCGCGATGAATTTCCACACCGCCGCGCCGAAGATCCCGCCGCGTATCCTCTGCGTCGGCATACCCGTGCGGGACCTCACGTTTCGCGTCAGCGGCGTGCCCGCGCGCGGCTCCAAGGAGAACGCCACCCATTTCGACGAGATCTGCGGCGGCAACGCGCTCAACGCGGCGATCGGCATTGTCCGCCTCGGCGGCCGCGCCTCGATCTGCGGCCCGATGGGCGACGCCCGCGAGACATCGAGCCGCTTCATCTTCGAAAAGCTCGCCCACGAAGGCATCGAGACCAACCACCTCGTGCATATGCCGGGGCTGGTGACGCCGCTCTCGGCCGTCATGGTCGATCCCAGCGGCGAGCGCACCATCGTGACGTTCCGCGATCCGGAATTGTGGAAGGTGCAGCTGCCCAGCACCGAGATGCTGCTGGAGGATTGCGCCGCCATCCTTACCGAAAGCCGCTGCGCGGGATTCTGCACCGATCTGTGCGCAGAGGCGCGCCGGCGCGGCATCCCCGTGGTGGTGGACGTCGACCGCGCGATGTCGCTGCGGGAAGGGCTGCTCAACGCATCGTCTCATTTGGTGTTCTCGAGCGAGCCGCTGCAGGAGACCGCCGATGTCACCGATGACGGCCAGGCGCTGAAAAAGATCGCGAAGCTGACGCACTCGTTCCTGGCGGGGACGCGCGGGCCGAAAGGCACGATCTGGCTCGACGCGCGCGGCGATCTGCGGGAGACACCGGCCTTCCCGGTCCACACCGTCGACACCCTGGGCGCCGGCGACGTGTTCCATGGGGCCTTCACGCTGGCCATTACCGAGGGGCAGGACATTCCGGCCGCGCTGCGGTTCGCCTCCGCCGCCGCAGCCCTGAAATGCACCCGCTTCGGCGGCGCCTTCGCCGCCCCGCAACGTGCTGAAGTTGAAGCGCTTTTGAGCCAGGGCCAGCCATCCGACCCGGCCCGGACCGACCAATAGGGACTTGTCTTAGAAGAATTTTCTATATATGAGGGTATTCAACCCCATAAATGGAACAAAGTTCTTCTCATGACCGATCTCGCCGTTCAGCTCCATGAACCCAATCGCCGCCTCGATGCCATCGACCGCAAGATCCTGACGGTCCTGCAGGAGGATGCCTCGCTCTCCGTCGCCGAGATCGGCGACCGGGTCGGACTGTCCTCGACACCATGCTGGAAGCGGATCCAGCGGCTGGAAGCCGACGGCATCATCCTGCGCCGGGTCGCGCTGGTCGACCAGAACAAGATCGGGCTCGGGATTACCGTGTTCGTGTCGGTCGAGAGCTCCGACCATTCGGAAGCCTGGCTGCGCAAATTCGCCGACGCCGTCAGCGCAATGCCGGAGGTGATGGAATTCTACCGGATGGCGGGCGACGTCGACTACATGCTGCGCGTCGTGGTCGCGGACATGCAGAGCTACGATGTCTTCTACAAGAAATTGATCAGCGCGGTGCCGCTGAAGAACGTCACTTCGCGCTTTGCGATGGAGAAGATCAAGTCGGTCACGGCGCTGCCGGTCCCGGCGGCGGCTTGACGACGGCGATTGCGCAACCACAGTCGTCATACGCGGGCTTGACCCGCGTATCCATCGATCTTCATAAAATGCATTTTCCGAATGGATGGATTGCCGGGTCAAGCCCGGCAATGA
>JBAUUA010000713.1:0-2217 GCA_049582465.1 Bradyrhizobium sp.
CCGCCATCACCAGCCCGCGCGCCTTGAACGAGCCGGTCGGCAGGCGGCCCTCATCCTTCACCAGCAGCTCGCCGCCGCCAAGCTTGCGCACGATCTTCGGCAGCGCCACGAGCGGCGTCATCGTTTCGCCGAGGCTGACGATATCCTCCTTGCGCCGCACCGGCAGAAGTTCGCGGTAGCGCCAAAGATCGGGTGGGCGTTCCGCCAGCGCAGCCTTGCTCAGCGCATTTTTCACGCCGGCGAGATCGTAGCGTACGAGCAGCGGCTTGCCGGCACGAGAGAGGTTGTGCGGCTGATCGGCCGCATAATGCTCGCCGGTCGCGGAGCATTCGAGATGGGTGACAAAGGTCTGCCGCTCGGTAGTGAGGTTTTCGAACGCGTTCAAGGACTGTCTCCGACATTCGGGCAAAGAGGGGTCCCCGATGAGTGGGGTGGCGCGAGGATTTCAGGGAACCTTGGAACCGCAAAAAGGTTATCAGAATGCAGACAGTTTGATCAGTGACACGTTGCCATGCAGACGCTTTATAAGCTCCTCTTCGCCATTCTCGTCCTCAAGGCGCGAAAAGACGGATTTCGCGTACGCGGCCCGGAAAGCGGCAGAGCCTCGAAACGCGATATCTCCCGCGATGCTGCGCTGCCGTCCTCCGACGCCGCGCTGGGTCACACACGCTAACTCACCCCTACGTCAGGCGGCGGACGGGAGAGGCAATTCTCAAAGCCCCAGATACGCCTTGCGGATTTCCGGCATCGTGGAGAGCTTTTTCGGTTCGCCTTCGGTGAATAGTTTGCCTTCGGCAATGACGTAGGCGTAGTCGGCGACCGCCAGCGCGAGGTGTACGTTCTGCTCGACCAACAGAACGGTGAGCCCGGCGTCTTTCAGTTTCTTCAACGTGTGAAACAGCTGATAGACCAGCACCGGAGCAAGCCCGAGCGACATCTCGTCGATGATGAGAATGTCGGGATTGGACATCAGGCCGCGCGCGATCGCCACCATCTGCTGCTCGCCGCCAGACAGCGTGCCGGCGAACTGGTGCTGACGTTCGGCGAGCCGCGGGAACAGTGTAAATACCTGATCGAGACGCTGGGCGTGGCCCTGCGCGGCGCGCTTCGGGTAGGCGCCGAGCTCAAGATTCTCGGCGACCGTCATGGTGGTGAATAATTGGCGGCCTTCGGGCACCAGTGCGAAGCCGCGTTCGGCTTTTTCGTGGGTCGACAGCCGCGTCACGTCCTCGCCATCGAACAGGACACGGCCGCGCCACGGCGCGATGGTCCCGGCAACGGCGCGCAGCGTCGTGGTCTTGCCGGCGCCGTTGGCGCCGACGATGGCGGTGAGATGGCCGCGCATGGCGGCGAGCGAAACGCCCCACAGCACTTGCACCTCGCCGTAGCCGGCTTCCAGTGCCTCGACCTTGAGGAGCGGCTCAGACATGTTCGCCGCTCCCCTGCAATTCGGCGGCGAGCTTGGGATTGCCCAGATAGGCCTCGATGACCTGGGGGTGCTGGGCCACCTCGGCCGGTACGCCCTCGGCGAGTTTCTGGCCGAAATTGAGCACGACGATGCGATCCGACAGGCTCATGATCGCCTGCATGAGGTGCTCGATCATCAGGATGGTGACGCCGCGTTCGCGGATCTGACGGATGACGCCGATCATGTGCTCGACCTCGGTCGGATTGAGACCGGCCAGCACTTCGTCGAGCATCAGAAGCCGCGGCCGCGCGGCGAGCGAGCGGGCCAGTTCGAGGCGCTTCTTGCCCGCAATGGTCAGGTGCAGCGCCAGCACGTGGGCGCGGTCGGAGAGGCCGACGACGGCCATCGCCTCGCGCGCCGCCTCATAGGCGCGATGCAGCGGCAGGTTCTCGCGGCCGAAACAAGCGCCGACCGCACAGTTGTCAAGCACCGTCATGTTGGTGAGCGGTTGTACGATCTGGTGGGTGCGGGCGAGACCGGCGCGAGCGACCTTGTACGGCTTCTCGCCGGTGATGTCGGCGCCGCCGAAGCTGATCCTTCCGGTGTCGGGAGCGAACACCCCGTTCACCAGATTGAACAGCGTCGACTTGCCGGCGCCGTTCGGCCCGATCAGGCCGACGATCTCGCCCTCGCGCACCTCGAAAGTCAGATCCTTGACCGCCTGAAGGCCGCCAAAGCGCTTGCTGACCTTCTCGACTTCAAGAAGCGCCGTCATTCCAGGACCTTCTGGGTGCGCGGGAAACGGCTGT
>JBAUUA010000714.1:0-1992 GCA_049582465.1 Bradyrhizobium sp.
CGGCAGGGACCTGCTTGACGCTGGCCGCGCCCAGCGGCACCGGCACGCCCTTGGTGGCAATGTTCTCCTTGATCGTCGCCGGCACGCCGTCCAGCGGCCCTATCGGTTGGCTCTTTTGCCAGCGTTCCGTCGATGCCTTTGCGGTTGCGCGCGCGCCGTCGGGATCGAAGGCGTAGAGCGCCTTGATGTGCGGCTCCCACACCGCGACATGCGACAGCACGTCCTCCAGCACTTCGGACGGCGAAAACTGCCTGCCCTTGAAGCCCGCGATCAGGTCGTGGGCGGAAAGGTCGTGCAGCGACGTGACGGCGTCGTCCGATGCGCGTTTATGCATGGGCGCCTGCCGGAAGCCGGGTTTCGATGATGCGTGCGAACAGGCTGGCGCCGACGGGCAGGATCTTGTCGTCGAGCACGTAGCCTGGATTGTGCACGGGCACTGATCCATCATGGCCGACCCAGAAATAAGCGCCGGGGATCGCCTGCATCATGTCGGCGAAATCCTCGCTGCCCATCTTCGGCTGTGTCCGGGTGATCACCTTGGCGGGGTCGACCACGGTGCGCGCCGCGGCCTCGACCACCCGCGATTGCTCTTCCTGGTTCACCAGCACGCTGAAGGTATCGCGGATATCCGCCACGATCTCGACCTGGAAGGCGGTCGCCATGCCGGCGCAGATCGCGCGCATCCGCTCGCGGATCAGCGCGCGCGCCTCGTCGGAAAAGGCGCGGACCGTGCCGCACAGCCTGGCCTCGCCGGGGATCACGTTATAGGCCGAGCCCGCGTGAATCTGGGTGATCGACAGCACCGCCGCCTTCAGGGGATCGACGTTGCGGCTGACGATGGTCTGCAGCGCCTGGCCGAGCGTCATCGCGATCACGACCGCGTCCTTCGAACGCTCGGGCATCGCGCCATGCGCGCCATAGCCGTGGATGGTGATGTCGAAGAAATCGGCGCCGGCCATCGCGGGGCCGGGAAGGATCGCGACCTCGCCATGGTTCAGGTCCGGCGCGTTGTGCAGGCCGTAAACCTCGTCGCAGGGAAATTTCTCGAACAGCCCGTCCTTGATCATGGCGCGGGCGCCGCCGAGGCCTTCTTCCGCCGGCTGGAAGATGAAATGCACGGTGCCGTCGAAATTGCGGGTCTCGGCGAGATAGCGGGCGGTGCCGAGCAGCATCGTGGTGTGGCCGTCATGGCCGCAGCCATGGAAGCGGCCGGGAATGGTCGAGCGCCATTTCAAATTAGTGTTCTCTTCCATCGGCAGTGCGTCCATGTCGGCGCGCAGGCCGATCCGTTTTCCCCCGGTGCCCTTGCCCTTGAGCACGCCGACCACGCCGGTGCCGCCCAGGCCGCGATGCACCTCGATGCCCCATTGCGTCAGCTTTTCGGCGACGATCCCGGACGTGCGGACCTCCTCGAAGCCGATCTCGGGATGGGCGTGCAGATCCCTGCGGATCGCGGTGAGTTCGTCGGCAAAGCCTTCGATGCGGTCGATATTGGGCATTGGACCTCTATCCGGTTGAGCGTGATTTGTTGTCGGGGACGAAAGGCGCGCCGTTCGGCTTGACCCGGATGCCCGGCCGCAGCCGCGTCCACGGCAGCGCCGCGGTGTCCGCGGGCATGGCGCCAGGTGCGGCGCAGATCAGGAGTTTTGCGGCGATCGGCTCGAAATCGGCGCGGAAATGCACCGAGCTCTTGTTGACCAGGATGGCCTGCTCGGTCGGCTCGATGCCGACATAGCGATACATCGACCGATCCGCGAGCTGCGCCTTGTGCGAGCTCACGACCACGCGGACACCGCCGATCCGCAAGCCCGCCGAGGGTCCCATGTCCATGTCGCGACCACCATAATACGGACCGGGCGCGATGAATTTTCCGTCCGACAGTGTTTCGACGACGAAGCTCTCCTGGTACGGCGCATCGCCGGGTATGCCCGATTTGCCACCGAGCGCAAGGGTGATGGTGGCGCCAGTGCCGGCGGCATGGGCGGCACCAGC
>JBAUUA010000715.1:0-1989 GCA_049582465.1 Bradyrhizobium sp.
TGATGACGATGAAGATGGTCGAGAAGAACCCGAAGCCGACCTTCTGGGAGAAGCCGACGCCGAACACCAGGATGAACATCGGCAGGAAGATCGATTTCGGAATGCTGAACGCGAAGAACAGCAGCGGCTTTGCCACTTCGGCGAAGTAGCGGTTCTCCGCGATCAAAAAGCCGATCAGCACCCCGCAGGGGACGGCGAGGACGAAGGCGATCAGCACCTCGCTCGCCGTCACGGCAAGATCGTTGCGCACGCCGGCGCGCTGCAGCAGCTCCCACAGCGTGGCCAGCGTATCGGAGGCCGAAGGCAACAGGCGCGGATTGACGATGCCGGTGCGCGACAGGATTTCCCACAGCGCGAACACCGCCACCACGATGGCAATGCGCGCCAGCTTTACCCCGAGCGTTGCGGCCATCGCTTTCGCCTCAGAGCTTGGTCGGAACCGGCTTGAACTGCGTCGACACGATGTCGGCCGCCGGCACCAGATCCTTCATGCCGCCGAGTTTTGCCATGTCGAGCGACAGTTGCAGCGCTTCGACGGTGTTGGGCGCGCCCATGTTGCCGTCGGTTTCCAGTTTCATGATGGTGTTCTCGTATTCCAGCGCCGCGATTTCCGGCGGGATCTCGTAGAGTTCGGCGATCAGCTTGACGGTGGTGTCCTTGTTGCCGCGCATGAAGGCCAGCGCGCCGTACAGCGCGTTCAGCGTCTTCTGCACCATCTCCGGCTTTTCCTGGCAATATTTGTCGGGCGCGATCCAGCCCGCGGTGAGGCTCGGCGGCACCGCGCTGGCGTAGTCGATAATGGGACGCGCCTCGCCGGATTTGGCGATCTGGAAGCTGAGCGGGGAGTAGACTACGGCGGCATCGACATTGCCGGCCAGCAGGTTCGGCACAAGGCCGCCGCCGCCGACGGGCACGCGGGTAAACTCGATCTTCTTTTCCTGGATGGTCCACAGCGCCAAGAGGTCCGAGCCGGAACCGGCCGAGGTGATGGCGACCTTCTTGCCGTTGAGGTCCTTGACGTCGAGCGTCGAATTCTTGAGCACCATCAGTTGCCAGCCGTAATTGCCCATGCAGGCATTGGCCACGACCTTCGACATCACGCCCTTCTTGCGGCCGGCGGCCGGCAGCGACGGCGCATCGAGAATGACGTCGGCGGCACCCGCCGCCATGGCCTCGAAGGTCTCCGCGCCGCCGCGATAGATCGTGAGCTCGGCGGTGATGCCTTCCTTCTCGAACAGTTTTTGCCGCGCGGCGGTTTCGGCGATCGTGGTCGGCCAGTAGGTCTTGGTCGGCAGGCCGATGCGAACCTTGTCGGCGGCTCTCGCGATGCCCGGCAGGACGAGGGCGGTCGATGCGGCCATGGTGGCCAGCAACTGGCGGCGTGTGAAGCTCATTTGGCGTTTCCTCTGTTTTTCATTGTGGGTTGGACGGAAGTCTTTGCGCTCCCCGGTTCAAACGGCGGCCGGCACCTCCGAAATCCGGGGCGCGGCCAGTTCGACGAATTGCATGGTGGTCAGAAAATGCGTGGTGAGCGCCGCCACGGCGGCGTCGGCATCGCGCTTGAGCACGGCATGCACGATCGCGGCGTGCTCGGCTTCGACGTTCCGGGATTTGCCGGTTTCGCGAATCGAAAGCCGGCGATAGCGCTCGCTTTGCTCGTGCAGCACATCGCGGAATCCAAGCAGCCAGCGCGAACCGCAGGCATTCACCAGCGCACGGTGGAAAATCCGATGCCGCGCGATCCATACCTCGTTGTGCTTCATCGGGTCGTCCGGATGACGCTGCGGAACCGCGCAGAGCGAAGCGAAAGATGACTCCACCGCGTCGAGCCAGGCCTGGTCGCCGTGCTCGATCGAGCGGCGCAGCGCAAGTCCCTCGATGTCGATGCGGGTGCGGGTCACGTCTTCGAGGTCGGCCGGCGACACCGGGCTGACCCGGAAGCCGCGCTGGTCGGAAGCCTGCACCAGCCCGTCGGCGACCAGCCGCGAC
>JBAUUA010000716.1:0-6557 GCA_049582465.1 Bradyrhizobium sp.
GCACTCCTGATCGGCCTCGGCCAGGCCAATGTGTTCAGCCAGATCGCGCTGTTCTTCAGCAAGATGGCGCTGGTGACGTTCGGGGGCGCCTATGCCGTGCTGGCCTATGTCGCGCAGCAAGCGGTCGAGCATTATCACTGGGTGCAGCCGCGCGAGATGCTGGACGGCCTCGGCATGGCCGAGACCACCCCGGGCCCGCTGATCATGGTGCTGCAGTTCGTCGGCTTCATGGCCGCCTTTCGCGATCCCGGCACGCTGCCGCCGATGCTGGCGGCCACGCTCGGCGGATTGTTGGCGACCTGGGTCACCTTCACGCCCTGCTTCCTCTGGATCTTCCTCGGCGCTCCCTTCATCGAGACCCTGCGCGGCAACAAGGGGCTCGCCGGCGCGCTGACCGCGATCACCGCCGCCGTAGTCGGCGTGATCCTCAATCTGTCGATCTGGTTCGCGCTGCACACCGTGTTCCGGGAAACTTCGCCGGTCCGGTCGTTCGGGCTGTCGTTCGACATGCCGGTGCCGTCGAGCATCGATCTGTCGGCGCTGGTGCTCGCCATCGCCGCGGCCGCCGCGATCTTCCGCTTCAAGCAGGGCATGCTGACAGTGCTGGCGGGATCGTGCGCGGCGGGAGTGCTGTTGCGGTTCCTCGGGGTGATTTAGGCGCGACGGCTAAACCACCTCCGCCGGCGCGAGCCTGCAGACGTCGCTGCCGGCCTCGATCTGAAGCGTCGCGTGGTGGATATTGAAGCGGTGGGAAAGCTCGGCGCAAACGCCGTGGAGGAACGCATCGTCGAAGCCGCCGGGGCGCACCAGGTGCACGGTCAGCGCGGTTTCATTGGTGCTCATCGCCCAGACGTGCAGATCATGCACTTCGATGACGCCATCGAGCCGGCCGAGATAATCCCTGACGCCGGCAAGTTCGATGCCCCTCGGCACGCCGTCGAGCGCGAGATTGACGCTGTCACGCGCCAGGCCCCAGCCGCTGGCGAGCACGATGGCGGCGATACCGAGGCTGATCGCGGGATCGACCCATTGCCATCCCGTCCATATGATCACGCCGGCCGCAACGACGACGCCGAGCGACACCGCCGCATCCGCCGCCATATGCAGGAACGCGCCGCGGATGTTGAGGTCGCCGTGCCGGCCGCGCATGAACAACAGCGCGGTGCCGCCGTTCACGATAATGCCGAGCGCCGCGACCACGACGACCGTCCCACCCGCGACCGCCGCCGACGCCTCGATGCGCTGGATGGCCTCGACCGCGATGCCGCCGACCGCGATCAGCAGAAGGCCGGCGTTCACCAGCGCCGCCAGGATCGATGCCCGCCGGTAGCCGTAAGTGTGCTGATCGGTCGGCTGCTTGCGCGCCAGCCAGCTCGCGGCCCACGCCAGCAGCAGGGCGATCACGTCGGAAAAATTGTGAACCGCATCCGAGATCAGCGCCAGCGAGTTCGCGGCGTAGCCGAACGCCAGCTCCGCCACCACGAACACCGTATTGAGCGCGACGCCCACCGCAAAGGCGAACCCGAAGCTGTCAGGCGCATGGCTGTGCCCGGCGTGCGCGTGGGAATGGTCGTGATGAGCGTGCTGGTGGGCCATGGGTGCGCGGGACAATCGTTGCGGGGTCGACCGCCCGCGATTATAGCGCGCACCAGGAGCCGAATACTATTACGCCTCTGCTCCGCATTGGCCTTTGAAGAAAGACGTGGATGCCCGGCACGAGGCCGGGCATGACGATGTGTCGGCTACTCCACGCCCCTGCGGAACTTGTTCGACTTCGGCAGGCCGTGCGCGAGGCGGCCGGCGTCGGCGCGGTTGCCGCGCCAGTCGGACAACTCCTTCCAGCTCATGCTCTGCTCGCGTCCCGACGAATCCTTCCAGGTCAGGCCCGCCTTGGAATCGAAGGTGGCGACATCAGACAGCGCCGCGCTGGTGTATTTCTGCAGCCGCACTCCGCGGCCGCGCGCCATCTCCGGCACTTGATCGATCGGGAAGATCACCATCTTGTGGTTGGTGCCGATCACCGCGACGGTATCGCCTGACACGGTCGCGATCGCGCGGGCTTCGTTCGGCATCTCGACGTTAAGCACCTGCTTGCCCTTGCGCGTATTGCCGACGCAATCGTCCTCGTTGACGATGAAACCCTGCCCTTCATGGCTCGCGACCAGGAATTTGCGGCCGCCCTTGTTGACGAACAGGGAGACGATGGCGGCATCCTGGTCCATGTCGATGAACATCCGGATCGGCTCGCCATGCCCGCGCCCGCCCGGCAGCTTTGCAACGTCGAGCGAATAGAATTTTCCGTTGGTGGCGAACAACAGCAACTTTGAGGTGGTCTCGGCGAAGAACGCCTGGTCGATCTTGTCGTCGGTCTTGAAGGTCAGCCCCGAGAGATCGGCGACATGCCCCTTTAGGGTCCGCACCCAGCCCTTGTCGGAGACCACGACGGTGACCGGCTCGCGCTCGACGAAGGCTTCCTCGATCGCGGCGAGATCGTGCTCCGGCGCGTCCGCAAATTGGGTGCGGCGCCTGCCGAGCGGCGTCTTCGGCCCGAACATGTCGCGGACTTTGCGGACCTGCTCGCCGACCTTGGACCACTGTTCGGACTCGGAGCCGAGCAACACCTTGATGCCCTTCAATTCGGCGCGAAGATTCTTGTCCTCGGTGCGGATCTCGAATTCCTCGAGCTTGCGCAAACTGCGTAGCCGCATGTTGAGGATGGCGTCGGTCTGGACCTCCGTCAGCTTGAACGTCTTCATCAAAACGGGCTTTGGCTCATCCTCGGTCCGGATGATTTTGATCACCTTGTCGATGTTGAGGTAGGCAATCAGATAACCGCCGAGCACTTCCAGCCGGTTCTCGATCTGGACCTTGCGGTAGTTGGAGCGGCGCACCAGCACGTCGCGCAAATGGTCGAGCCACTCGCGCAGGCACTCGGCGAGCCCCAGCACCTTCGGAATGCGGCCCTTCACCAGCACGTTGAGGTTCAGCGGAATCCGGCTTTCCAGCTCGGTCAGCCGGAACAGCGATTCCATCAGGAGTTCCGGATCGACAGCGCGGGATTTCGGCTCGATCACCAGCCGGATGTCCTCTGCGGATTCGTCGCGGACATCGCCCAGCAACGGCAGCTTTTTCTGGTCGTTAAGTTCGGCGATCTTCTCGATCAGCCGCGACTTCTGCACCAGCCAGGGGATCTCGGTGATGACGATCACCCAGGTGCCGCGCGCGCCCTCTTCCTGGACCCACTTGGCGCGGGTGCGGAACGAGCCGCGCCCGGTCATGTAGGCTTCGGCGATAGCCTCCTTGGAATCGACGATGATGCCGCCGGTCGGGAAATCCGGACCCTTGACCCATTTCAAGAGCGCCTTCGACTTCGCCTCGGGCTTCTCGATCAGATGCAGCGCGGCCTCACAAAGCTCGGCGGCGTTGTGCGGCGGGATCGAGGTGGCCATGCCGACCGCGATGCCCTGTGAGCCGTTGGCGAGCAGGTTCGGAAAGCCGCCGGGCAGCACCACCGGCTCTTTCGACTGGCCGTCGTAATTGGGGCGGAATTCGACGCCGTCCTCGTCGATGCCGTCGAGCAGCAGCCGCGCGACATCCGTCATGCGCGCTTCGGTATAGCGGTACGCGGCGGCGTTATCGCCGTCGATATTGCCGAAATTGCCCTGGCCGTCGACCAAGGGGTAACGCGAGGAGAAATCCTGCGCCAGCCGCACCATGGCGTCATAGATCGCCTGGTCGCCATGCGGATGGAACGAACCCATCACGTCGCCGACGATCTTGGCCGATTTCTTGAACGGCGTGCCCGGATCGAGCCGCAGCAGCCGCATGCCGTAGAGGATGCGGCGATGCACCGGCTTCAGCCCGTCGCGGGCGTCCGGCAAGGCGCGGTGCATAATGGTGGAGAGGGCATAAGCGAGATAGCGCTCCTCGAGCGCGTCGCGCAGCATGACCTCGTGAACTTCAGCCGGTTCTTCCGGCGGCAACTGTCGTTTTCCCATGGGGAGGCGTTAAACCCTGGCGGTGAATCGGGCAAGACCGCGAATCAGCGGCAATTTAGGCTGTGAAAGGGCGCTACGGAACCGCCGCTTTCGCCCGATATTTGGTCACCGCGTTGATAAACCCGTCGCGGGCGTCGGAATGGCCCTGTCCGCGCGGTTCCAGCACATGCCGCAGCAGGAATAAGCCGGTAAGGGCAAAACCGTCGCTGAGGTCCTGGTCCGACCAGCCATTGGTACCGCCCTCGCCTTGGCGCAGGAAGGCCGGCAGCCGCAGCAGCCGGTCGCGCCATGGATCGCCGGCTGAGCGCGACACCGCGCCGCCGGATTTGGGCGAAACGTAAACCAGATCGGTGGTCGCGCCGGTCGCCGCACAGGTCTCCAGGTCGAGTCCGAAGCCGAGTTCGGCCAGCATGGCGAGTTCGAACCGGATCAGGTGCGCCGCCGCCTCGCCGATGTCGTCGAAATCGTCCAGCGTCCGGTCCAGCATCTCGTAGATGTCCTCGTGCGGATCGCGCTCCGGCAACAGCCGCGCCAGCGAGGCCAGATGCGTCACGCCGTAAACCGCATGCGAGGAGGCCAGCACGGTCGCGGCGCGGAGCCGCGTGCCTTCGATCTGGTAATAGCCGAGGTGCTCGTCGAGCCGCGCCCGCCACACCGCGGTGACGCTGTTGCCGGGCTGCAGCAAGGGCCGCATCCGCGAGCCGGCCCCGCCCCGCACCAGGCCGAGGTGCCGGCCATGGCTGCGGGTCAAGAGTTCGACAATGGCGGAGGATTCGCCATGCCGCCGCACCCCCAGCACGATGCCTTCGTCGGTCCATTCCATGGCGAGGAGTTTACAGGATTCCGGTGAGGGGCGCAGCTATTGCGACCGTCATTCCGGGGCGATGCGAAGCATCGAACCCGGAATCTCGAGGTTCCGGGTTCGCGCTTGCGCGCGCCCCGGAACGACGACGCGCGTGGCTCACGCGTTGAACCAGCCCACGGCGTCGCCGGTGAAGGAAAAATACAGCCCCGCCGCCGTCAGGGCGCAGGAGATCACCTCGATGGCGCTGTCGAACTGCACGCCGTTGTCGCCAATGACCTGCGCGAGCGAGATCACGGACAGCAGGAGCGCCGCCGCCAGCACCCAGCGCGGCCAGTTCTTGCGCTTCTGCGCCGCGAGCCAGACGAAGAACACCAGCAAGAGGATCATGCCGCCATTCATCACGGTCTGGACCAGGATCATGGAGTCGGTCATCTCGCCGCTCGGCGTGCGGTCATGGAACGCGACCGACAGCGCATCCAGCGTCAGCGACAGATACAGCAGCACTTCAAACCACAGCACGTTCTTGGGTACGTTCATCGCCAGCCGGTCATTTCTTATTATGTTTTCGTCTTATTATTTTTCGATCATTCCCTGGGGAATTCCAGCCCCATTTCGCGGTAACGGTCGGGATCGTCGCCCCAGTTCTCGCGCACCTTGACGAACAGGAACAGATGCACGGGCACACCTAAGATTTCGGCGATCTCTTTGCGCGACTCCGCGCCGATCGCCTTGATGGTGGCGCCGCCCTTGCCGAGCACGATCTTGCGCTGGCTTTCGCGCTCGACAAAGATGGTCTGCTCGATGCGAACGGACTTGTCCTTGCGCTCGGTCCAGCTGTCGGTCTCGACGGTGGACTGATAGGGCAGCTCCTGGTGCAGCTTGCGGTAGATCTTTTCCCGGGTGATCTCGGCCGCCAGATGCCGCATCGGCGCGTCCGACATCTGGTCCTCGGGGTAATGGAACGGTCCCGGCGGCACCATCTCGGAAAGCGTGCGGCGCAAATCGTCGACGCCGTCACCCGACAGCGCCGAGACCATGAAGGTATGCGCGAAGTCGAGACGCTCGTTGGCGGTCTTGGCGAGCGCCAATAGCTTTTCGCGCGGCACCAGATCGATCTTGTTCAGCACCAGGATCTTCCGGTGCTTGACGGTGGCGAGCTTGCTGAGGATCGCCTCGGCCTCCTCGTCGATGCCCGCCTTGGCGTCGAGCAGCACGCAGACCAGATCGGCGTCGTGCGCCCCGCTCCATGCGGTAGACACCATGGCGCGGTCGAGACGCCGTTTCGGCAAGAAGATTCCGGGTGTGTCGACCAGGATGATCTGCGCATTGTTTTCGATGACGATGCCGCGGATCAGCGCGCGGGTGGTCTGCACCTTGCGCGAGACGATCGTGACCTTGGAACCGACGAGCGCGTTGACCAGCGTGGACTTGCCGACATTGGGAGCGCCGATCAGCGCGACAAAGCCGCAGGCCGTGGCGGGCGCGGCGCCGTCTTCGGGCTTATCCGTCATTGCTGCCGCCGGCGACGCCTTCGCGCGCGATCATCGCGGATGCCGCGACCTTTTCCGCGGCGCGCTTGCTGCCGCCGATGCCTTCGGCCGGCTCCAGTCCCGGCAAATCCACCGCAACGCGAAACTGCGGGTCGTGATGCGGCCCGGTGCGCTCGATCTCGCGGTAAACCGGGGTCGGCAGCCCCTTGCCCTGCGCCCATTCCTGCAGCACCGTCTTGGGATCGCGCAGCGGCCGCCGCGGCT
>JBAUUA010000717.1:0-3695 GCA_049582465.1 Bradyrhizobium sp.
TGCGGGGAGAGGTCGGATTTTACGCGAAGCGAAAAATTCGGGTGAGGGGGGCTCTCCACACATTCGGTGTTCGCGGATGCAGCCCCTCACCCCAACCCTCTCCCCGCAAGCGGTCCGCAAGCGGGGAGAGGGAGACGGCAAGAGCCGCGTTGTCGTGAATCCAGAAAACGCGCTATGCGTTGACGCATGCCGCATCCGCTTGCCCGCATCATCGACCAGCTCAAGCGCGAGCCCTCGCGCACCGGCTCCATCGTCATCACCGTGTTCGGCGACGCGATCGTGCCGCGCGGCGGGTCGGTCTGGCTCGGCACGCTGCTGGAATTCTTCAAGACGCTCGACATCGACAGCGGCGTGGTGCGCACGGCGATGTCGCGGCTCGCCGCCGATGGCTGGCTCGAACGCGAGAAGGTCGGCCGCAACAGCTTTTACCGGTTGGTGAAGAAGGGGCGGCAAACCTTTGATGCCGCAACCAAACATATCTACGATCCGCAGCCATCCGATTGGACCGGACGGTTCGAGCTGTTGTTGATCGGCAATGGCGAGGACCGCGACGCCGCCCGCGAGGCGCTGAAGAATGCCGGTTTTGGCAGTCCGCTGCCGGGCGTGTGGGTCGCGCCGTCGGGCGTTCCGGTGCCCGAGGAAGCCGCAAGCGCGATCCGGCTCGAAGTCTCCGCCGAGGACGACAGTGGCCGGCGCCTGCTCAGCGAAAGCTGGCCGCTCGATCGCACCGCCGACGCCTACCTGAAATTCATGAAGACCTTCGAGCCGTTGCGCGGCTGGATCGACCGCCGCGAAAAGCTGTCGGAGGCCGACGCGTTCACGGCGCGGATCCTCCTGATCCATCATTACCGGCGGGTGGTGCTGCGCGATCCCTTGCTGCCGATGGCCCTGCTGCCCAGGGACTGGCCGGGCCGGGCGGCGCGCCAACTCTGCGGCGAGATCTATCGCGGGCTGTTGCCGAGTTCCGAAAAATGGCTGGATCGCAATGGGTTGAACGAAAATGGACCGCTGCCCGCGGCTGGCGCCGAGCTGGCGCGGCGCTTTGGCGATTGATATGTTACAGAAATATATTGCAGGCTGATATTTGTGTTATATATTACCTCCAACAATCCGGGAGGTCGGCGCATGTACACCCAGGCGCTCAATACGTCGGAAGCCGAAGAGCGCAATATCGAGGACGCCGGGCGCGCCGCGCAGTTCCAGGCGCGCATCGACGCCGAGGAGCGCATCGAGCCGAACGACTGGATGCCCGCGGCCTATCGCAAGACGCTGACGCGGCAGATTTCACAGCATGCGCATTCTGAAATCGTAGGCATGCTGCCGGAGGGCAACTGGATCACCCGCGCGCCATCGCTGCGCCGCAAGGCAGCGCTGCTGGCCAAGGTGCAGGACGAGTGTGGCCACGGCCTCTATCTCTACGCCGCCGCGGAAACTCTTGGCGCCTCGCGGGAAGAACTGGTCGACCAGATGCTCGCGGGGAAAGCAAAGTATTCCTCGATCTTCAACTACCCGACACTGACCTGGGCCGACATCGGCGTGATCGGCTGGCTGGTCGACGGCGCGGCAATCATGAACCAGATTCCGCTGTGCCGCTGCTCCTACGGCCCCTATGCCCGCGCGATGATCCGCGTCTGCAAGGAGGAATCCTTTCACCAGCGGCAGGGCTACGAGATCATGGTGACGCTGTCGCGCGGCTCTGACGAGCAGAAGGCGATGGCGCAGGAGGCGCTGAACCGCTGGTGGTGGCCGGTCCTGATGATGTTCGGTCCACCCGACCAGGTCAGCCAGCACAGCGACACCTCCACGAAATGGAAGATCAAGCGCTTCTCCAACGATGAGCTTCGGCAGAAATTCGTCGATGCGACGGTGCCGCAGGCGCAATATTTGGGGCTTTCGATTCCCGATCCCGGCATGAAGCAGAACGCGACCACCGGTCATTGGGAATACAGCACGATCGACTGGACCGAATTCAAGCAGGTGCTGGCCGGCAACGGCCCCTGCAACCGCGACCGGATGGCGGCGCGGCGCAAGGCGCATGACGAGGGCGCGTGGGTGCGTGAGGCCGCCCAGGCCTACGCGGAGAAGCGCAGGCAGCGACAAGTCGCGCAGGCTGCCGAATAGGAGATCATGATGGCCACGCCGAACACGCCTCTATGGGAAGTCTTCATTCGCAGCCGCAACGGTCTGGCGCACAAGCATGTCGGCTCGCTGCATGCAGCCGACACGACGTTGGCGCTGCAGGCCGCGCGCGACATCTACACCCGCCGCGGCGAGGGCCTGTCGATCTGGGTCGTGCCGTCGAGCGCGATCACCGCCTCCGACCCTGCCGAGAAGGGCATGATGTTTGAGCCGGCGGAATCCAAGATCTACCGGCATCCGACCTTCTACGACGTGCCCGAGGAAGTCGGACATATGTGAAACCGTCCGTCATTGCGAGCCAACGGGTCGGCGCAAGCGCCGCCCGATGACAGGCTCCGCGAAGCAATCCAGCTTTAGCCGCGCGGATGCAAAGCTGGATTGCTTCGTCGCTTCGCTCCTCGCAATGACGACCAAGTCTTCGCGCAAGCAGGTTAGGGAACATGGCCATAGCCTCGATCTCCGTCTCTGAAACGCCGCTGGTGCTGTACACGCTGCGCCGCGCCGACGACGCCCTCATTCTCGGGCACCGGCTGTCGGAATGGTGCGGCCACGCGCCTATCCTGGAAGAGGACATGGCGCTTTCCAACATCGCCCTCGACCTGCTCGGCCAGGCCCGCGAACTCTACAGCTACGCTGCCAAGGTCGAAGGCGGGGATAACGACGAGGACAAGCTCGCCTATCTGCGTGACGTCCGACAGTACCGCAACCTGTTGCTGCTGGAACAGCCGAACGGCGATTTCGCGCGCACCATGGCGCGGCAGTTTTTCTATTCGGCCTTCGCCGATCTCTACTGGCGCGCGATGATGAAATCAGGCGATGCGACCCTGGCGGCGGTCGCGGCGAAGTCCGAAAAGGAGAGCGCCTATCATTTGCGGCATTCGTCGGAATGGATCATCCGGCTGGGCGACGGCACCGGGGAAAGCCACGCCCGTGCGCAGACCGCGATCGACGATCTCTGGGCCTTTACCGGCGAGATGTTCGAGGTTGATTCCAGCGAGCGCGCCCTGATCGATGCCGGCATTGCGGTCGACCCCGCAAGCCTGTGTCCGCAATGGCTCAAGACCGTTTCCGATATCGTGAACGAAGCGACGCTGGCGCTGCCGAGGGGCGACTGGATGCAGCAGGGCGGCCGCAGCGGCCGGCACAGCGAGCATCTCGGCCATCTGCTCAGCGAGCTGCAGTCGATGCAGCGGAGCTTTCCGGGGGCGACATGGTGATCGCCATTTTCAACGATGCCGAATTACGCCAGCGCGCCTGGGACGTGGCGGCGACCGTGGTCGATCCCGAAATTCCCGTGCTCAGCATTGCCGATCTCGGCGTGCTCCGCGACGTTGCGGTCAACGACGGTCAGATCGAGGTCGCGATCACGCCGACCTATTCCGGCTGTCCCGCGATGAACATGATCACCCTCGAGATCGAGCTGGCGCTGGAGCGCGAAGGCTTTCGCAATTCGAAGGTGCGTACCGTGCTGTCGCCGGCCTGGACCACCGACTGGATGACCGCGGACGGCCGCCGCAAGCTCAGCGAATACGGCATCGCGCCGCCGCAACCCGCAA
>JBAUUA010000718.1:0-1512 GCA_049582465.1 Bradyrhizobium sp.
GCCGTAGCTAGCGCGGCTTGCTTGGAAGGCCTCCGGAGAGCCCGTTACCCCATCTGCGGGTGCACTGGGCACCCGGCATTCCCCACGCCCTCTCTGGGCGGAAGGTTCTGGCACAACTCGGGCGCTATCCGCGCCGCGAGATCGCGAAGTCGCGACTCAGAGATCGCGAAGTGGCGCAAGGTGATCTCCCCTCCCTCCACGCGCCCTTGCGCGTGGCGGGAGGGGTCAGGGGTGGGGGGTCTATCCGTTTGCTCCGCTGACAGCGAGTTTGCCGAGGCACCCCCCACCCCCGACCCCTCCCCACCGCTTCGCGTGTGGAGGCGAGCCAAACGCGGAGCCTGGCATGGAAAGCGCGTCCGGACGACGAACTGGGCGGGCTGGAACCACCCCATTCCACTACCATATCTTGCATAAATAACAGCTACCTACCGCAAGTGCTTGGCCGTCTCCGTCCGATATGGTATCTCGCCAGACGCCGCTTTCGATCGCCACACATGACCGGCCGCAACGCCCCTAACAGGTTGCGGCGGTGGAGATATTTCGCCGATGACCCCTCCGTCTGCCTCAAGCGCCAAGACCGCCTCCGCGCCCGACTCGTTCTTTACCGCCACCCTTGAGCAGGCCGATCCCGAGATCGCGGCCGCCATCCGCGGCGAACTCGGCCGCCAGCGCCACGAGATCGAGCTGATCGCCTCGGAAAACATCGTCAGCCGGGCGGTGCTGGAAGCGCAGGGCTCGGTGATGACCAACAAATACGCCGAAGGCTATCCGGGCAATCGCTATTACGGCGGCTGCGAATGGGTCGACGTCGCAGAGACGCTGGCGATCGAGCGCGCCAAAAAGCTGTTCGGCGCGGGCTTTGCCAATGTGCAGCCGAACTCCGGCAGCCAGATGAACCAGGCGGTGTTTCTGGCGCTGCTGCAGCCCGGCGATACCTTCATGGGGCTCGATCTCGCCGCCGGCGGCCATCTCACCCACGGCTCGCCCGTCAACATGTCCGGCAAGTGGTTCAAGGCCGCGCATTACACGGTGCGGCGCGAGGACCAGATCATCGACATGGATGCGGTCGCCAATCTGGCCGAGCAAATGCGGCCGAAACTGATCATCGCCGGCGGCTCGGCCTATTCGCGCGCCTGGGACTTCAAGCGCTTTCGCGAGATCGCCGACAGCGTCGGCGCCTATCTGATGGTGGACATGGCGCATTTCGCGGGCCTCGTCGCCGGCGGCGTGCATGCCTCGCCGGTGCCGCACGCCCACGTCACGACCACCACCACGCATAAGTCGCTGCGCGGCCCGCGCGGCGGCCTGATCCTCTGCAACGACGAGGCGCTTGCCAAGAAACTGAACTCGGCGATCTTCCCGGGGCTGCAGGGCGGCCCGCTGATGCATGTGATCGCGGCCAAGGCCGTGGCCTTCGGCGAGGCGCTGCGGCCGGCATTCAAGCTCTATGCCCGCAACGTGGTGGAGAACGCCAAGGCGCTGGCGGAAACGCTCAAATCGAAGGGCCTCGAC
>JBAUUA010000719.1:0-3134 GCA_049582465.1 Bradyrhizobium sp.
TGACATGTCGTCCGGAGGCAAACCGCTCGGTGGCCTTGTCCCGATAACTGACAATCACGATGCAAATACGCTAGCAGCATTTATGACTTACGTAAATAGTAAATCGGACGCCGTTAGCATCTCCTAGGCTGCGCCACCGCCCCGCTCCCGGCGCAGCTTGGCCCAGTAATCCAGCCGCTTCCTGATCTCGCGCTCGAAGCCGCGATCGGGCGGATCGTAGAAGGTCTGGTGCCCCAGCGCGTCCGGAAAGTATTCCTGGCCGGAAAAGGCCTCCGGCGTGTCGTGATCGTATTGGTAACCGCCGCCATAGCCTTCCGACTTCATCAGCTTGGTCGGCGAGTTCAGGATGTGCTTCGGCGGCAGCAGCGAACCGCCCTCCTTTGCCGTGCGAATGGCGGCGCCGAACGCGGTGTAGGCGGCGTTCGATTTCGGTGCGGTGGCGAGGTAGATGACGGCCTGCGCGATCGCGAGTTCGCCCTCGGGAGAGCCTAAGAAGTCGTAGGCGTCCTTGGCGGCGTTGCAGATCACCAGCGCCTGCGGGTCGGCGAGACCAATGTCCTCGATCGCCATGCGGACCACGCGCCGCGCCAGAAACAGCGGGTCTTCGCCCGCATCCATCATGCGCGCGAGATAATACAGCGCCGCATCCGGATCGGAGCCGCGCACCGACTTATGCAGCGCCGAGATCAGGTTGTAATGGCCGTCGGCGGACTTGTCGTAGATCGGCGCGCGGCGCTGCAGGATGTCCTGCAACTGCGCGGCATTGAAGATCTCGCTCTTGCGCGCAGCGCGCCAGACCTCTTCGGCGAGAGTCAGCGCGGCGCGGCCGTCGCCGTCGGCCATGCGCACCAGCACGGCGCGGGCCTCCGCGTCGAGCGGCAGCTTCCTGCCCTCGATCTGTTCGGCATGGACGAACAGCTTTTCGATCGCCGCCGGATCAAGCGAATGAAACACCAGCACGCGCGCCCGCGACAACAACGCCGCGTTGAGCTCGAACGACGGATTTTCCGTGGTGGCGCCGACCAGCACCACGGTGCCGTCTTCCATGACAGGCAGAAACGAATCCTGCTGCGCGCGGTTGAAGCGGTGCACCTCGTCGACGAACAGCAGCGTGCCCTTGCCCATTTCGCGCCGCGCGCGTGCCGCATCGAAGACCTTCTTCAGGTCGGCGACGCCGGAGAACACCGCGGAAATCTGCTCGAAATGCAGTTCGGTCGCATCCGCCAAAAGCCGCGCCACCGTGGTCTTGCCGGTGCCCGGCGGTCCCCAGAAGATCAGCGAACCCAGCGTCCGCGTTTCCAGCATGCGCGTCAGCGCGCCGTCGGGTCCCAGGATGTGATCCTGGCCGACGACTTCCGACAGCGTGCGCGGGCGCAAGCGATCCGGCAGCGGATGCGGCGCATCCGCCTCCATGCCCGCGGCAGCGAACAGGCTGGCAGCTTCGCGTGGGCGTTTCGGGCTCATCCGCCGAGCGTAACGTTGATCTGCTGGCCGCCGCGCACCAGCGTGATGCGCCAGAGCCGGGCGGTGTCGTGCGTCGCCTTTTCCAGATCGCCGGTCTTGGCGATTTTCTGGTTGTTGACGGTCACGATGATATCGCCCTTCTGGAATCCGACGTTGGCGGCGGTGCCGCCGTCGGCGAGGTCGGTCACCACGACGCCTTCGGTGTCGGAATCCAGATGCAGCTCGTCAGCCACTGCGGGTGAGATGTTCGCGACCTTTGCGCCCTGTAACGGCGAGCGTCCGGTCAATACGATTTCGTCGCGGCCGGTATCGGGCGCGGTTTGCAGCGGCACCGTCAGTTTCACCGTCTTGCCCGCACGCAACACGTCGACCTGCGCCGTACCGCCGAGCGGGCGGGTGGCAAAACGGTAATCGAACGCGTTGGGGTCCTCGACCGCCTGGCCGTCGACCGCGACGATCAGGTCGGACGGCTTCAGTCCCGCCCGCGCCGCCGGGCCGTTCGAAACCACATTGGCGACCAAAGCGCCGGTCGGAAGCCGAAGCCCCAGGCTCTCGGCGATCTCCGGCGTCACCGCCTGCAGCTTGGCCCCGAGCCAGGGCCGCTTGACGGCCTTGCCGCCGCTCTTGGCGGACGAGACGACGACGCGCACCATGTTGGCCGGAATCGCAAAACCGATGCCCTGCGATCCGCCCGAGCGCGAGAAGATCGCGGTATTGATCCCGGCGAGCTTGCCGGTCATGTCGACCAGGGCGCCGCCCGAATTGCCCGGATTGATCGCGGCATCGGTCTGAATGAAGAACTGGTAGTCGGTGATGCCAACCTGCGTCCGCGCCAGGGCCGAGATGATGCCGTGGGTCACGGTCTGCCCGACGCCGAAGGGGTTGCCGATCGCCAGCACGACGTCGCCGACCTGCAATTCGTCGGAATTGGCGAAATCCAGCGTCGGGAAGCGCTCATGCGCGCCTTTGAGCCGCAATACCGCCAGATCGCTGCGGGGATCCTTGAGAACGATCTCGGCCTCGAACTCGCGCTTGTCGGAAAGCGATACCTTGACCTCGTCGGCCCCTTCGATGACGTGGACGTTGGTTACCACCAGGCCCGACGGGTCCACCATCACGCCCGATCCCAGCGAGCGCTGCATCTGCTCCGGCTGCTGGCCGGGCACGCCGAAGAAGCGGCGGAAGATCGGGTCATCCAGCAACGGATTGTGATCGCGCACCACCTTGGCGGCATAGACATTGACCACCGCCGGCTGCACGCGCTGCACGATCGGCGCGTAGGACAGGGTCAGCTCCGCCGGCGAGGCCGGCACGCGCCGGTCCTGGGCAGGAGCAGGATGGAGACTTCCCAACAGGGTCACAGCACACATTGCAGTGATCGCGGCAGCACGGACAGATCGGAGCATTCCTACCTCTCGGAGAAAACGTTGAAATATAAGCGTGTTCGCCGCGCAATAGAAGGGTGCTTTGCCCGTTATCCTGCAGTCCGGGACGGCTGCCGGAGTGACTTCGCCGCAAGTCCGCATCCCTTCTAGGTCGATTGCCGGACTTGCATGACGATCATCATGCAGCACTCCTGTTGCAACGAAACCACAAGCGGAACTGGCAACTTCTCAAGCCTGTCGTTGGACAGTCATCTATAATTTCTAGGATTCTCGCGGGTGAATGGG
>JBAUUA010000720.1:0-2195 GCA_049582465.1 Bradyrhizobium sp.
GCACAGGCACTATCCCCTTATGAGGAGGTCGGCGAAGGGACGAAAAGGTTCAATGTTTTCTTGGCGGTGACCGGCTGGTTCCGGCTATTGTGCCAGCGCCGCCGCCGCCGTCAATTGTGCGCTGCGGCCTGAGCTTCGCCGATTGAAAGCCGCGGTGCGGGGTTCTATGAGGACAGCTGACGCGCGGACCGGCATTTTCGCTTTCCTGCGGATCGGAATGGGTTTGGCTGTGAAATCGGCTCTGAAATTCCTGCAGCTGGCCGTTGCGGCCGCCGTGCTCGCCTCGGCGTCTCCCGCGTACGCGGTCACCGACATCATGTGGTGGCATGCGATGTCGGGCGAACTCAGGCGGCAGCTGGAAAAACTGGCCTCCGATTTCAACGCGTCGCAATCCGACTACCGGGTCGTGCCGAGCTACAAGGGAAACTATACCGAGACCGTGACGGCGGCGATCTTCGCGTTTCGTTCGCGCAGCCAGCCCGCCATCGTCCAGGTCAACGAAATCGCGACCGCGACCATGATGGCGGCGAGGGGAGCGATCTATCCGGTGTTCGAACTGATGGCCGACGAGAAGGAGGCCTTCTCGCCGGAGGACTATTTTGCGGCCGTCACCGGCTATTATGTCGACGCCGCCGGCAACATGCTGTCCTTCCCGTTCAACGCATCGACGCCGATCCTGTACTACAACAAGAAGATGTTCCGTGCCGCCGGGCTCGATCCCGAAATCGCGCCGAAGACCTGGCCCGAGCTCGGCGCGGCGGCGAAGCGGCTGCGGGCGTCCGGCGTTCCCTGCGGGTTCACCACCTCCTGGCCGTCCTGGATCAATGTCGAGAACTTTTCCGCCTACCACAACCTGCCGCTTTCGACCGAGGCCAACGGCTTCAACGGACTGGATGCGGTGCTGACATTCAACAATGCGGTGGTGGTCCGGCATATCGCGCAGCTCGCGGAATGGCAGACCACGAAAGTGTTCGACTATAGCGGCCGGGCGACGACGGCGGAGCCGCGGTTCCAGAACGGCGAATGCGGCATCTTCATCGGCTCGTCCGGGACGCGCGCCGACATCCGGAAGAATTCCCTGTTCGAAGTCGGCTACGGCATGCTGCCGTACTGGCCGGACATTGCCGGCGCGCCGCAGAACACTACCATCGGCGGCGCGACCCTGTGGGTGCTGCGCAACCGGCCGCAAGCGGAATACAAGGGCGTCGCCAAATTCTTCGCCTATCTGTCGAAGCCGGAGGTCCAGGCCGCCTGGCACCAGAACACGGGCTATCTGCCGATAACCCGCGCCGCCTTCGACCTCACCCGCGCGCAAGGCTTTTACGACCGCAATCCCGGCACCGTGATCTCGATCGAGCAGATGACGCGGAAGCCGCCGACCGAAAATTCGCGCGGCTTGAGGCTCGGCTCGTTCGTGCTGATCCGCGATGCGATCGACGACGAGCTGGAGCAGGCGTTTTCGGGCAAGAAGTCCGCGCAGGCCGCGATGGACGCCGCGGTCGAACGCGGCAACCGCCTGCTGCGCCAGTTCGAACGCGCCAACCCGGACCGTTAGAGCATGATCCGGAAAAGTGGGAACCGGTTTTCCGAAAAGATCATGCTCAAACAAAAAGCTGGATCGGGATGACGATGTCATCTCGATCCAGCTGCTACAGCCAGCCCTCGCCTTCGCGACACCGCCCCCCCGAGACCGGCCCCATCATGCATTCATTGCCGAGCGTCAGGACCATCGAGGCATTTCGCGCCTGGCGCAGCGATCCGTCGCAATGCCTGCCGGCGGCGATCGACATCGCGCGCCACCATGGTTTGCCGCACGGCGATCCGCAGCTGTTTTCGACCGGCACCAATCTCGTCGTCGCGCTCGACGACCGGCTGATCCTGAAGGTCTTTCCGCCGTTGCTGCGGCATCAGTTCGTGTCCGAGCGGGCCTCGCTGTCGCAGCTCCGCGGTCGGCTGTCCGTGGCCATTCCGGAAATCGTGCTCGAAGGCGAACGCGATCAATGGCCCTATCTCGTCATCACGCGGCTGCAGGGCGTTGTCGGATCGCAGGCCTGGCCGATCCTTCCGGAGGACCAGAAGGAGCGCGTGCTCGGGCAAATCGGCGAGACCATCGCGGAAGTGCAGCGTGTGCCGGTTGGTGAGTTGTCGGCCGTCGAGCCGCGCTGGGCGGCGTTCATCTCCGGGCAAATCGAGGG
>JBAUUA010000721.1:0-2304 GCA_049582465.1 Bradyrhizobium sp.
CACGCACTTCCTGGAACAGCCGGGACGACATGCCGCCGCCGAGCGTGTTGGTGAAGACCTGCAAGGAGAACAGCGACAGATCCGTCTGTGGCACGCCCTCCAGCGCCAAGGTCAGATGCGCCTGTTCGAGTTCGCGATGCACCACGCGCGAGCCGCCCTTGCCGAACATCGCCGCTTGCGGCTTCGGCGCCGGCGTCGCGTCAAAGCTCCTGAAGCGCTCCGCGACCTCCTCCACCACCCGCCTGTGATCGACCGCGCCGGCCGCCGCCACCACCATGTCGGGGCCGCGGTAATGCGTCGAAAGATAGCCGCGCAGCGTATCGCGGTCGAAACCCTTCAGGGTCTTTGCGGTGCCCAGCAGCGAGCGGCCCATCGGCTGCTCCGGATAACACAGCTCGTTGAGATGTTCGAACACCACGTCGTCGGGCGTGTCCTGCGCCGCGCCGATCTCCTGCACGATGACGTTCTTTTCGCGCTCCAGTTCGTCCGGCACGAAGGACGGATTGGCGAGAATGTCCGAGAGCACGTCGAGCGCCAGCGGCACGTCGGCCTTCATCACCCTGGCATAGTAAGCGGTGGTCTCGGTCGAGGTGCCGGCGTTGAGATCGCCGCCGACCGCCTCGATTTCCTCGACGATTTCGCGCGACGAGCGTCGCGTCGTGCCCTTGAACGCCATGTGTTCCAGCAGATGCGAGATGCCGTGCTCGTTGGGCTTTTCGTCGCGGCCGCCGACGCCGGCCCAGACGCCGAGCGCCGCGGTTTCCAGATGCGGCATGGTGTCGGTGATCACCGTGAGGCCCGAGGGAAGCTTGGTGACATCGACGCTCATCCGGTAACTCCTTGTTTCGCGGCACGGCTTACCGAGCGCACGAATCGTTCGACTTCGGCCTGATCGTTGGCCATGACCTTGATGTGTTCGGGCTTCGTCATCAAACCCTCGAGCCAGGCCGGCAGTTCCGGACGCACGCCGCAGGCGGCTTCCACCGCATCGGGGAACTTGGCGGCATGCGCGGTCGACAGCACGATGTTGGGAATCTTCGAATCCGCGGTGTCGCGATCGGCCACCGCCAGCGCCACCGCCGTATGCGGATCGACGAGATCGCCGGCCTCGCGCCAGGCGGCGCGGATCGCAGCAGCCGTTTCGGTCTCGTCGGCGCGCCCGGCGTCGAATTCGGCGCGGATCGCGGCCAGGGTCGCATCGGGAAGAACGAAACGTCCGGACTGCTTCAGCGACGCCATCAGCCGGCGCACCTCCGCGGCATCCCGGCCGCTCGCCTCGAACAACAGCCGCTCGAAATTCGAGGACACCTGGATATCCATCGAGGGCGAGGCCGAGGCATGGACCTCGCGCACTTCATAGATCCCGGTCTTCAGCGTGCGCGGCAGGATGTCGTTGATGTTGGCGGCGATGCGCAGCCACCTCACCGGCAAGCCCATCCGCTTGGCGACGTAGCCTGCGAAGATGTCGCCGAAATTCCCGGTCGGCACGGTGAAATCCACCGTCCGCGCGGGCGCGCCGAGCGCACCCGCGGAAGTGAAATAATACACCACCTGCGCCACGATCCGCGCCCAGTTGATGGAATTGACGCCCGACAGCGCCACCGCATCGCGAAACTGGTGGTGATTGAACAGCCCCTTCACGATCGCCTGGCAATCGTCGAAATGACCTTCGATCGCGAGCGCATGCACGTTGGCGGCGCCCGACGTCGTCATCATCCGCCGCTGCACGTCGGAGATGCGGCCATTGGGAAACAGCACGATCAGATCGACATTGTTCAGCCCCGCAAACGCATCGACCGCGGCGCCGCCGGTATCGCCTGAGGTGGCGACCACGATGGTGGTGCGCTGGGCGCGCTGGGCCAGCACATGGTCCATCAGCCGCGAAATCAGCTGCATCGCCACGTCCTTGAACGCCAAGGTCGGGCCGTGAAACAGCTCCAGCACGAATTGGTTGGGGCTGACCTGATCGAGCGGGACCACGGCGGGATGGCGGAAGGTGGCATAGGCCTCGTTCGCCATGCGGCCGAGATCGGCGTCGGAGATTTCACCGGCGACGAACGGCCGGATCACGTCGACCGCGACTTCCCAATAGGGCCGGCCGAAAAAAGCGGCGATGGTCTCGGGCGAAAGCTGCGGCCAGGTTTCGGGCACGTAGAGCCCGCCGTCGCGGGCGAGCCCGGTCAGCATTACGTCGCAGAACCCTAGGGCCGGGGCCTCCCCCCGGGTCGAAATATACCGCGTCAAGCCGCCCTCCAAAGGCTGCGGGCTACTGCCGGGCCTTTGATACTAATAGACAATATAGTT
>JBAUUA010000722.1:0-2014 GCA_049582465.1 Bradyrhizobium sp.
GCCAAGGTGATCGATCTCGGCTTTCACGCCTTCGACGAGTTCTTCAAGATGGCGGATGAAATCGGCTTCATCAAGGAGGCGGCGCGGCGCGGCGTCTCGCCGATCGTCCTGTTCGTCGCCGATACCGACCGCGTCTCGGCGCGCGGCTACGACAAGCTGCGGGCGCAGATCCCGAGAGCGTCGCTGATCGTCATCGACAATGAATATGTCGTGCGCGGCGAACTGCCGGAGGCCATGAGGCAGGGCCGCGTCCTGCGGATCGCCGCCCTGCCGACCTTCCTGAAGACCTATGTCGACCGGCTGAGCTTCAAGTTCACCGGCTATTTGCGCAGCGAGCATGATTCATCGACCGAACTGCATCAATGGATCCGCAGGAATTATTTCAGTTTCCGCGAGCTGGAACTGAGCCTCATTCTGCAGCGGTCGTAGCGATGAAAATTTAGTCGTCGTCCCTGCTTTCGCAGGGACGACGGGTTGAGGGAGCGGGGCGAGGCTGAAGAAGCTCAATGCCCCTCGAACGACAGCAGCGTTCGCACCGGAACGTCCATCGCCCGCAGCTTTGCCGCACCGCCGAGATCCGGCAGGTCGATGATGAAACAGGCCGCCACCACGTCGGCGCCGATCTGGCGCATCAGCTTGATGGCGCCTTCGGCGGTGCCGCCGGTGGCGATGAGATCGTCGACCAGGATGACGCGCTCGCCGGGATGGATGGCGTCGGCGTGCATTTCCATCTCGTCGAGGCCGTACTCCAGCGAATAGGCGATCCGCACGGTGGTATGCGGCAGCTTGCCCTTTTTGCGGATCGGCACGAAGCCGGCGGAGACCTGGTGCGCCACCGCGCCGCCGAGGATGAAACCGCGCGCCTCGATGCCGGCGACCTTGTCGATCTTGTTGCCGGCCCAGGGCTGTACCAGTTCGTCGACCGCGCGGCGGAAGGCGCGGGCGTCGCCGAGCAGCGTGGTGATGTCGCGAAACAGGATTCCCGGTTTCGGGTAGTCCGGAATGGTGCGGACGGTGGCCTTCAGATCATGGTCAAACGTCATCGATGTTTCTTTCAAGTCCTGATTACACACTTCAATAATTGACGGGCAGACCCAGCCGGAACGCGTTCTCGACGATGCGCAGGCCCACTTCGCCGCCGAGCGACATCAGCGATTCCGGATGGAACTGGACGCCGCCGACCGGCAATGTCTTGTGCTCGATCGCCATCGCGACGCCGTCCTCGGTGCTCGCGGTGACGCTGAGCACCTCGGGCATGCTGTCGCGCTCGACATAGAGCGAATGGTAGCGGCCGATCACGATCTCGCCCGGCAGGTTCTGCATCAGCCGGCCGCCCTTGACCTCGACCTGCGACGGCCGGCCGTGCGCCGGCTGGCCGAGCTGGCCGAGCCGGCCGCCGAAATATTCCCCGATCGCCTGCACGCCGAGGCAGACGCCGAAGATCGGCAGCTTCTTCGCCAGCGCGGCATCGATGGTCTTTGAAATGGCAAAATCCTCCGGCCGGCCCGGACCCGGCGACAGCACCAAGAGATCCCAGTTCTTCTGCTTCAGCATGTCCAGCGCATGCACATGCCGTACCACCGTGACGTTGGCGCCGACCTGCCGGAAATAATCCGCCAGCATATGCACGAAGCTGTCGTCGTGATCGATCAGGAGCACCTGCTTGCCGGAGCCGGTGGCATCGGGCGCGAACGCCGACAGCGGTTTCGGCGGATCGCCGCGCAGCGCCTGGACCAATGCCGCCGCCTTGACCTGGCATTCCAGGTCCTCGGCGGCGGGATCGGAGTCAAAGAGGCAGGTGGCGCCGACCCGCACCTCGGCCAGCCCGTCCTTCATCCGGATGGTGCGGATGGTGAGACCGGTATTGATGCTGCCGTCGAAATTCACCGCACCGATCGCGCCGCCATACCAGCGCCGCGACGAGCGCTCGTGGTTCTCGACGAACTGCATCGCCCATAATTTCGGCGCGCCGGTCCCCGTCACCGCCCAGGCGTGGGTCAGGAAGGCGTCGAGG
>JBAUUA010000723.1:0-1917 GCA_049582465.1 Bradyrhizobium sp.
CCCGAATCTGATTTGCGCGCCTCTGGGAACCCCCTTATTGTTCCGATTCACATCAACCGAAAACCGCTCTAGCGCCGCCTTACGCGACGCTCAAGCGTACTGCAGGGCCGGACGGTCGAGCGGCTTCACCCTCGCGCGACGCGCTGGCGCGAGCCCGGCCGGTAGGCGAGCCGGCTGTGGCCCGGGCAATAGGGCAGCCCCTCGACCGGCGTGTTGCCGCAGAAGCAGAAATCCTCGGCGCCCGGGGTGCTGATCGGCCAGCGGCATCGCTCCTCGCTCAACTCGAGCAAGGAGCAGCAGTGGGCGGTGGCGATCGGCTCGGCCGGCAGCGGCTCGGCGTACACGGCCTGCAGGATCCGGTATTGCAGCCGTGGCACCGATCCCCGGCGGTGTCCCTTCGGCGCATCCCTGTCCTTCCGCGCCGGGCGGGGAGCGTCGCCACTTTTTTCGCGCGTCAGATTGAGGCGGGAGAGTTTGCCGATGACGGCGTTGCGGCTGACCCCGATGTCGCCGGCAATTTCACGACAGGTCAGCCCGGCAGCAAAGTGACGCTTCAGGAGTTCCAGGCGTTCCTCGGTCCAGGTCGGTTCCTTGGCGGGCATGTTGATGGTTCCAGGCTCTAGGTCTTGCCATTGATGCCGTTGTCGCGGATCGACAGCAGCCCATCCTTGATGGCCAGCCGGATACCTTCCTCGATCAGCGTCCTGGCGACGCCGGGAACGCTGGTACCGTGGGTGCCCTGTCTCACCAGCTTTTCGAGATAGGTGATGGTGGAGAGCGCCAGGGTGATCGGAACGCGGTCGGTTTCGGCTTTTTCTGTGGCCATGGCAAAAAGCTAGCCTCTAACTGAGGTACTGAAAAGTATCTTTTTAGACTCTATTAGGATTCATTTGGAGTCAAAGGCGCGGATTGTCAGCCATGGGGGGATCGGCGTACCAACCCGGCATGGCCCCGAACCCGAATGCCGCGCCGATCCTGTTCGACCGCCCCTTGCTGCGCGCCCGGCAGCAGCGCGCCCTGCGCGCCGGGCCGGCGACGTTCCTGCTCGACCGCGTCGTCGAGGATGCGGCGGAACGGTTGCAGGCGGTGTTGCGGGAATTCAACTACGCGGCCGATATCGGCACGCCCGGCGATCAGGTCCGCGCCGCGCTGGCCGGGCGCGTCGGTCAACTGGCGCGGATCGATCTGCCCGATAGCGAGTCCGAGCCGCTGGCATTGCAGCCGGAACAGCTCGATCTCGCGGTTTCCGCGCTCGCCTTTCAATTCGTCAACGATTTACCGGGCGTGCTGGCGCAGATCCGCCGCGGGCTCAGGCCCGACGGGTTCCTGCTGGCGGCGATGCTGGGCGGGGACACGCTGACGGAACTGCGGCAATCCTTCGCCGCGGCCGAAGCGGAACTCGAGGGCGGGGTCTCGCCGCGCGTGGTGCCGTTTGCCGACCTGCGCGATGTCGGCAGCCTGCTGCAACGCGCGAAATTCGCGCTCCCGGTCACCGACGTCGACCGCGTTGTGGTGCGCTACGCCAGCGCGTTCGCGCTGATGGCTGATCTGCGCCGCATGGGCGCGACCAACGTTCTGGTCGAGCGGCGGCGGACGCCGAGCCGCCGCGCCACCATGCTGCGGATGGCACAGATCTACGGTGAGCGCTTCGCCGATGCCGACGGCCGCATCCGCGCGACCTTCGATGTGATCTGGCTGTCGGGCTGGGCGCCGCACGAAAGCCAGCAGCAGCCGCTCAAGCCGGGATCGGCGAAGGCCAGTCTGGCGGAAGCGGTGAGGAACGCGAAGCGCGAGTGATCGGGTTTGACCGTCATTGCCGGGCAAAAGCGCGAAGCGCGTCTTCCCACTAGATGATCCGGCAATCCATCACGCTTCGCATAAATCCTTTTGAAGATTGATGGATGCGCGGGTCAGGCC
>JBAUUA010000724.1:0-4311 GCA_049582465.1 Bradyrhizobium sp.
CAGACCGGCCGGAGGAAGATCCGCAGGGTCGAAGGGGAGGACGATCGCGAATGGCCTCGCGTCGGCGCTGCCGGCGTCGGTCATTGCCGCGCCCGTTTCAGCAAAATACCAGTCCAGCTCCTTGGCCGCCGCCTGGCCTTCGGCCTTGACATGATACTGCTCGGCATAACGACGGAACGGCGTGAAGAATTCCGCGGCGACGATCAGAATGAACAGGCTCTGCCAAAGCGCCAGCCCGGAAAATCCGGGGACATGCATCAGCCCGAGATGGCTGAGGCCGAGGAAGACCGCAAGCACGGCGATGGCGATGGCGGAGAAGAAGTCGATGATGCCGGCGTTGAGAAACGCGACCTTGAGCACGGCCATCGTCGAGTCGGCATAGAGCGTCATCCGCCGTTCGATCTTGTCGTGCTCGCGCAGCAAGGCGTGATTGGCCAGGATGGTCGGCAGGGTCCGGATCCGGTCGGAAAATTGCGCCGCCAGCCGGCCGAAGGCCTTCTCCTGCACCTCGGCCCTGCCGCGGACGACGCCGCCGAGCAGCACGAAGAAGACGATCATGACGGGAACCGTGACAAAAAGCGTAAGTGCCGCCTCCCACGATACGAGGGCCACCGCCACCGCTGCGAGCAAGGGGCCGATCGCCAGCATGGATTTCGCCGCGCTGTGGCTGATCACGAGGCCGGCGAGCGCGCCCGGATAACGCTGCAGTCCGGCCACCAGCGCGCCGGCGGGTTTGGTGCGTATTCGCACCGGCGACATCAAAGAGAGCGCGTTCTGCAGTGCGGTTCGCAACCGCTCGACGACATTATCCTCTGCGCTTGCCGCGGCAAGATCGGCGAACACGCCGGCGCAGGTCGACAAAGCAAGGCAGGCAAGCGCGCCGGCCATTGCGATCACGTCGAAATTGGCGTCCTCGATCAGGCGCCCGGCGAACACCGCGAGCGAGCCTGCGAAGCCGATCCGGAACAGCGTGCGCGCGATTTGCCAGCCTAGCGTGGTGCGCAATCCCGCCGCGCCGAAGCCGCGGGCAAGGCCGAGCGCGTGATCGCGGTCAGTTGAAATCGCCTGGATCGCGGCGTCTGTCCGGTTCCCGCGGCGCTCTGTCCGCTTTCCGTCATTCGATGTTCGCATCGACATCTTCTGCATCGATTTCAGCCATTGTCGTTTGATCCACGTCAATAGAAGTACCGTTCGAAATGGCTAGGTAGATTCAAACCTCTCGAAAGGTGCGTCTCCATGACCAATTCGCTGCTCGTCGAGCTTTCGCGGCTGCAATTCGCGCTTACCGCCATGTACCACTTTCTGTTCGTGCCGCTGACGCTCGGACTGTCGATTCTCGTGGCGATGATGGAAACCGTCTACGTGATGACGGGCCGAACCATCTGGCGCGACATGACCAAGTTCTGGGGCCTGTTGTTCGGCATCAACTTCGTCCTCGGTGTTGCCACCGGCCTCACCATGGAATTCGAGTTCGGAATGAACTGGGCCTTCTACTCGCATTATGTCGGCGACATTTTCGGCGCGCCGCTGGCGATCGAGGGGTTGATGGCCTTCTTCCTGGAGGCGACCTTCGTCGGGCTGTTCTTCTTCGGCTGGGACCGGCTGTCCCCGCGCGCCCATCTCGCCGTCACCTGGCTGATGGCGCTCGGCACCAATCTGTCGGCGCTGTGGATCCTGATCGCCAATGGCTGGATGCAGAATCCGGTCGGCGCGGCCTTCAATCCCGACACGATGCGCATGGAAGTAACCGATTTCGTGGCGGTTCTGTTCAATCCGACCGCGCAGGCGAAGTTCGTGCACACGGTGTCCGCGGGTTACGTTTGTGGCGCCGCCTTCGTGCTCGGCATTTCGGCCTTTTACATCCTGCGCGGCCGCCACCTCGAACTCGCAAAGCGGTCGTTCGTGATCGCGGCGGCCTTCGGCGTTGCGGCGGCTTTGTCGGTCATCGTGCTCGGCGACGAGAGCGGTTACACCATCACCGACAACCAGAAAATGAAACTCGCTGCCATGGAGGCGATGTGGAAGACCGAGACCGCGCCGGCCTCGTTCACCTTGTTCGGCATTCCGGACATGCAGGCCCATGAGACGCGAGATGCCATCGAGATTCCCTGGGTGATGGGGCTGATCGGCACCCGCTCGATCGATGAGCAGATCCCCGGCATCTTCGATCTCGTGAAGAAAGCCGAAGGCAACATTCGCAACGGCCTCGTCGCCTATGACGCCCTCGAGAAGCTCAAGAAGAATCATGCCGACGCGGCGGCCCGCGCGGTCTTCGAGAAGACCCGTGGCGATCTCGGCTACGCGTTGCTGCTGAAGCGCTATGTCGAGAACCCGGCGCAGGCGAGCCCGGAGCAGATCCGCGACGCGGCGTGGTCGACGGTGCCCAGCGTGCCCTCCATCTTCTTCACCTTCCGCTTCATGGTGCTGTTCGGCTTCGTGCTGCTTTTCGTGTTCGTGATCTCGCTCTGGTACACGATGCGGGAGGCGGAGGCGCCGCGCTGGCTGTTCCACCTCGCGCTGTGGGCCTTCCCGCTGCCCTGGCTCGCCGCGGAACTCGGCTGGTTCGTCGCCGAGTTCGGACGTCAGCCCTGGATCATCGACGGCGTGCTGCCGACCTTCCTCGCGACCTCGGAGCTCGGCGTCTACAATCTGGTGCTGACCATCATCGGCTTCACGGCGGTCTATGGCGTGCTCGCCGTCATTGAATGCACGCTGATGCTGCAGGCCATCAGGAAGGGCCCCGACGCGGTGGGCGATATGGGCTCGTTCGGCCAGTTCGCGGCGACAACCGGCGCAACCGCGCCGGCTGAGTGATCCACAGGCTGGTCAGGGAATACGATCATGATCCAACTTATTTTCGACTACACCACGCTGCGCCTGATCTGGTGGGTGCTGCTGGGTGTCCTGCTCATCGGCTTCGCCGCCACCGACGGCTTCGACATGGGTGTCGGCGCGTTATTGCCCTTCGTCGCCAAGACCGACATCGAACGGAGGGTCGCCATCAACACCATCGGCCCGGTCTGGGAAGGCAACCAGGTCTGGTTCATTCTCGGCGGCGGCGCGATCTTCGCGGCGTGGCCTGCGCTCTATGCGCTGAGCTTCTCCGGCTTCTACCTTGCGATGTTCCTGGTGCTGTTCGCGCTGATCCTGCGCCCGGTCGGCTTCAAATATCGTTCCAAGCGCGAGAGCGTGACCTGGCGAAGGAACTGGGACTGGGCGCTGTTCGTCGGCGGGGCGGTTCCGGCGTTGATCTTCGGGGTTGCGGTCGGCAACGCGCTCAAGGGCGTGCCCTTCCATTTCACCGACGATCTGCGGCCGATCTACGAAGGCAATTTGTTCGGCCTGCTGCTTCCGCTGGCGCTTTATTGCGGACTGGTGTCGCTTGCCATGCTGGTGACGCACGGGGCCGCGTGGCTCTGTTTCAAGGCCGAGGGCCCGGTGGCGGAACGCGCGGCGGTGATCGGATCGAAAACCGCGCTGATCACCGCAGTCCTGTTCGCGGGCGGCGGCGTTCTGATCTGGCTTGGCGCATTCGGCGGCTATCAGGTGACCAGCCCGATCGTGTGGGACGGTCCGTCCAATCCGCTCGGCAAGACGGTCGTGGTCAATTCGTCGGCCTGGCTGCAGAATTTCCGAAACCAGCCGTGGCTGATGGTGGTGCCGCTGCTTGGGGTGGTCGCGCCGTTGCTCGCCGCGGCAGGCTTCGGCGCACGCCGGGGCGGCCTGACCGTACTCGTCTCCATGCTCGGAATTGCCTGCATCATTGCCACCGTCGGGCTGTCGATGTTTCCGATCATCCTGCCATCGAGCACCAACCCGAACGATTCGCTCGCCGTGTTCGACGCCTCGTCGAGCCACGCGACGCTTCGCAACATGCTGATCGCAACCGTGATCTTGCTGCCGATCGTGCTCGCCTATACCGCCTGGGTCTACAAGGTGCTGTGGGGCAAGGTGAGCGCGACAACCATCTCGCAAGCCAGATCCTCGGCTTACTGAGCCAGCGGAGATAGAACGATGTGGTATTTTTCCTGGATCCTCGGCCTCGGCCTTGCCGCCACCATCGGCGTGCTCAATGCGCTCTGGTACGAACTGCGTACGGTACGCGAAAAAGACGAGACCAGCGCACCGCCGTTGCGGACGCCCTGATCGCGCGAGCGCGTCGCGGCTTCGACGGCTAACCCCGCCGCACGCTGGCGCCGCCGTCCACCGGCAGCGTCACCCCGGTGATGAAATTGGCCTCGTCGGAAGCCAGGAACAGCGCGGCGTTGGCGACATCCCAGCCGGTGCCCATCTTCTTGCGCAGCGGCACCT
>JBAUUA010000725.1:0-7480 GCA_049582465.1 Bradyrhizobium sp.
AGCAGGATCGCGGCCCAGCCGGCCATCGGCAGGTTGGCGATGTTCACGTAGGACTCCTGCTGCGTGAAATACGCGACGGCGATGCCGGTAACGTTGGCGATGCCGGCGATCGACAGGTCGATCTCGGCGCAGAGGATCACGAAGGTAAGGCCGACGGCGATGATGCCCGTGACCGAAACCTGGGTCAGAATGTTTCCGACATTGTCGAGTGTCGCGAAGGAGGGGCTTGCCACCGCGAAGAAGCCGCTGAGGCAAATCAGCGTCAGGAAAGGTGCGATGTTGCGCATCTGGGAACGCAACATTGCGGCGATCCTGTGTGGCCGCTTCTGGTCTGCCGCGGAGACTGTCGCGCTTTCACCTGTCATCATTGGGCCTCCTCACGCCGATTCCAGCAGGCGGTCCTTGCTGATCGCCTCGTCGGAGAATTCGCGCACGATCGCGCCGCGCTTGAGGACGATAATGCGATCGGCGAGCGACAGAACCGTCTCGGGTTCGGTCGAGAGGACGATGATGGCAAGTCCCCGCGCGCGCAGATCGCGGATGATGCCGACGACGTCGCTCTTCGCGCCGACGTCCATGCCGCGCGTCGGCTCGCATAGCACCAAAAGCCGCGGGGGATAGCTCAGCCACTTGGCGAGGGCAACTTTCTGTTGATTGCCGCCGGACAGCATGCCGAGCTCGAGTTCGACGGCCGCCGGCCTGATTTGTAGCTGCTCGACCTGCCTGGTAGCGATCGACCGCTCACGTGACGGCTTGAGGAACAGCTGCGAGATGCGGCCGAGGATGCTGATCGAGATGTTCTTGTAGACCGGCTCCTGACGAAAGAGCATGGCGCGGCGGCTTTCGGGCACAAAGGCGATCCCGGCCCGCCGCGCGTCGGCCGTGCTGCGGAAGGTCTTCGGGCCGCCAGCCAGGACGAGCGTGCCGTTGTCGGGCCTGAGCTTGCCGAAGAGAATGCGTGCCAGCTCGAGCTGCCCGCACCCCATGAAACCGTAAATGCCGAGGACCTCGCCGAAGCGGACCTCGAACGAGACATCGCGGAGGCTGCGGGCGAGGGAAAGCTGGCTTGCCTCCAGTACCATCGGCCGGTCGCCCGGCGGCGGCAGCGCGATATCGTGGGTGTAGGTCTCCTCCAGTGCCTCGCGGCCCTTGCCGATCATGGCTTCGATCAGAGCAGCCTTGCTGGTTTCAGCCGCTTGGGCCTCCGCCACCTTCCTGCCATTGCGAAACACGGTCACCGTGTCCGAGACGCGGAGGATGTCCTCGATGAAATGGGAAATGAAAACGATGCCGGTGCCTTCGTCCCGCAGGCGCCGCAAGGTGGCGAACAGACGTTCGACCTCCGGCGGCGAGAGGGCCGAGGTCGGTTCGTCGAGGATGATGATGCGCGCGCCCGAGAACAGGACACGGGCGATCTCGATCAATTGCTGCAGGCCTATCGGCAGGTCGCCGAGCCGCGAAAGCGGATCGACGTCGATGCCGAATCTGGCGAGTTGTTCGCCCGCTTCGCGCGCCATGCGCCGCCACTGCACCATGCCGAAACGATTGGTCGGCTGCGCGCCGAGAAACACGTTCTCGGCCACCGAAAGATCGGGCGCAACGCTGAGTTCCTGATGCACCATGGCGATGCCGGCGGCACGTGCATCACGTACCGATCGAAAGCGGGTTTCCCGCCCATCCAGCGCGAAACGACCCGCGAAATCCGTGTGCACGCCGGCGATGATCTTCATCAGCGTGCTCTTTCCCGCACCGTTCTCGCCGACGAGACCATGGATCTCGCCGGCGGAGAGCGCGAAGTCGACCCCACGGAGCGCCTCGACGCCGCCGAAGGCCTTCGTGATCTGGTGCAGTTCGAGGATGGGCGAGCGGCCTTGCGGCATGGCAGGCTCAGATCAGGAAATGATCCTCCATCCACTGCATGCCCGCCGCGTTGGCCTTGGTCACGACCGGACCATCCGTCACGACGCTCTTGGGGATTCCTGCGCCGCTCTTCTCCCCCGCGACGACGGCCGCGACGCCGGCCACAATCGCTCCGCCATGGATGCGGCACGAGGGATTGCGGACGGTGGCGAACATGCGGCCTTCGCTCACCGCCTGGATCGCCGGCGGCATGGCGTCAACGCCGCCGATCAGGATGCTGGCGCGGTTGTGCGCCTTCATGATGTTGTAGGCAGCAAGTGCCATGTCGTCATTGTGGAAGAACGCCGCGTCGATCTGCGGGTATTTGGTGAGGTAGGTCTCCCATAGCCGCGCCGTCTTCGAGACGTCCCAATCCGCCGGCTGGGTATCGAGCACTTCGATGTTGGGATACTGCTTGACGACCGAGTTGAAACCCTTGGCGCGGCCCTGCGCGCCGGTATGGCCGAGCGCGCCCTGCGTCATGATCACCTTGCCCTTGCCGCCAATGGCCCCGACGAGCGCCTGTGTCACCGAGGCGCCCATGAACTCGTTGTCGGGTGCGAGGAAGGAATGGACGTTGATCTGGTCGAGCGGTGCGATCAGCGTATCCATGTCGATGACCGGCGTGCCGGCATCGATCATCTTCTGCACGGGCTGGGTCAGCGTGCCGATCCCGAACGCCTGGATGGCGACGAAATCCCATTTTTGCGACGCCATGTTGTCGATGGCCGCGCGCTGCTTGACGGCGTCGAGTTGACCGTCAAACCAGGTGACCTCGACGTTGAACAGCTTGCCCCACCATTCGGCCGCCTGCTTGCCCTGGGCGCACCAGGTGGCCTGCAGGCCTGCGTTGGAGAACGCCGCTTTCAGGGGCTTCTCCGAACGTCCCACTTCCGCGGCCAACGCTGGACTGACGCGCAGCCCGTCAAACAGGGCCGTCGCCGCGCCGGCGGTCACCGCCGCCTGAAGAAGTTCGCGCCTGGTCGTTGAGGATTTCTCGCTCCCGGACATTGCTTACTCCCTTGTTTCGAATTTTTGTTACCCGACGGCGTCGTTTTATTGCGCCACGGGAGAAGCCAGTGTCTCACAATCTGGGCGTTCACGCCACCTGCGCGATGAGCTGATCGATCTCAGCGAGGAAGTTCCGCCACGCCTGCTCCATCTCCGGTGACCAGTCCTTGCCCAGAAGTTCGCGCAGGGTGTCGGCGATCGCGCCGAAAAACTCGCCGAACAGTTTTCGCGGCGTACCGTAGCCGTCGTGCGAGGCCACCTCGCATTCGATCATTCGAAAATGTCCGCTGCGTTCGCCGGCGAAATCCAGCATCGCCTCGATGGCGAGCGCCAGCATCGAGCCCTTGACGAGATCGCTGCCCTCGCTCCGGAACATCGCTTCGGCTTCTGAATACGTGCCGAACAGCCGGCGATACACCAGCGGCGTCAGGTCCTCGCAACGCTCGGCGGCGAGTTCGAAGCTGCGCTGGATCAGATTGGTTGGCGCCATCGCGTCCGCCGCGTCGTCAAGCAAGTCCGTGAGACGTTATTCGCGAGATCGCGAACGAAAAGACATCGCGAAAAGCGTATGGCGCGAGAGGCTTGCTCCCAAGAAAGAGCTGCTTCCAAGAAAAAAGAGCAGGGCGGTGAGGCCCTGCTCTGAAAATTGTGTCGACCCTTTTGTATCCCCGAAAATTGGATTTGATCTTGATTGACGGGGCGACGCTGCTTGTGCGCGCCAGGGCTCCTCCCGAGACTTGGACCACCAGACTTGAGCCTTTCAGCCAGCCTGAGACCAAACTCGTAGACCACTTTTTTCGTCTTGTCACCATTTTCAGCAACGATTGTTCAAAATTCGAGCAATCTGCGAAATGATTGGGATTTCGCCACTGCGGGTTGCAATCAGCGGGCACGATTAACCTTCGTACGACGAATTAGGAACGAAAAACCGCAGGAAAATGCGGGGCATACCTTGGCATGCCAGCAGGGCGGCGCCGGGGCGTGGATTTGGAGAATTTTGTTGCGGTTCTCGCCGCGTCGAATCTCGCCGCGGCCCGGATTAATCCGGTTGGAATTGTCGGCACCCAAAGGTTGACTGCTGAATTATTGCTCGCCAGTGGCGCGGAAGCTTGATCTCCGACAGGGTAGCAGGGGTTTGTCCAGCATGCTCCTGCGCCATCCCGGCGGATCGCATCAGCCGGACCGGCACCACGCCACGAAATTCGTCGGCGTCACGCCGGCGCTGACGATGCCCACCGTGATGATGGCAACTCCGACCGCGTTGCGCAGCCACACCGAGGTTGCCCGGCGGCGGAGCAGCGGAAGCCCGAGCCCCGAAGCGATCAGCACCGGCAAGGTGCCGAGGCCAAAGCCGGCCATCACGACGGCGCCGCCGAGCCCGGAACCGGAGAGCATCGCGTAGAAGAGGGCGGCGTAGACCATGGCGCAGGGAAGAAAGCCCCAGACCGTCCCGCTCAGGAACAGCCCCATCGATGCCGGCAATCGGGCCGCGCGTGCGACGCTATCCATGAAACCGCTGACATGGGTGGCGACCCGATAGAGCACGGCCGGGAGCGGCACGATCTCGAGCATGGAAAGACCGATCCAGCCGAGCGCCACGGCCGCGGCCCAGCGAAGCACCGCGTGGCTGGTCGAATGATCGAACGCGCCGAAGATGCCTGATCCCACGGCGCCGACGAGTGTTCCCGCGACCACATAGCCGGTGATCCGTCCGGCATTGATCAGCAGGGTCGTCGCGACGAGATCCCGCGCGGGCCGCTTGGGGTCGAGGCCGGCGGCGAAATGCAGGCTCGCGGCGATGCCGGAGCACATGCCGAAACAGTGCAGGCTCGACGACAGCCCGAGCAGCAGCCCGGCAATCACCAGTGGTTGATCGAAGTCGAACATCGGAAGATCCGTGAATGGCGGCGGATGCTATCCGACTTAACTGTTGCCACCTTGCGCTGCATCAAACCGCCTTTGGGAGGCAATCTCGACAGACCGGGAGGCGAGTGCTAGGAGAATTGTGGTGTTTTAGGGATAATCATGCGACGGCGGCTGGAACTGCTCATTCCGATCGTGCTGCTTGCGATCGCGGTGCAATTGTTTGCGCCGATCGCGGCGTTCCGCGCGTTTGCCTATGCCGTCGACGATCCCCTCTATATGGCATCGATCTGCTCCGACATGGGCACGGCCGCCGACGATGCGCAGTCGGCCCCGGCCAAAACGCAGCACCATAACGGCGACTGTTGCGCCTTCTGCGCCGGCGGTCATGGCGGCGGCACGGCGCTTCAGCCGCCGCCGGTTTTTGTAACCCTGCAGCGCCAGTACCAGCGCCTCGCCTGGCTGGAAGCCGCAGAGGCCATGCCGACCGCGCGTGTCGGCTCCAACGCCCAGGCCCGCGCGCCGCCGCTGTCCGTGTGAGCTTGACGGCCCAGGGCCGTTTTTTACGCGTTCACAACTCGGTTCAAGCGGAGAATTTCATGTCTATCCGTCTCGCGCGTGCGGGCCTGTCAGGGCTCGCGATCGCGCTCATTCCCATCAGCGAAAGCACGGCCCACGAAATCGTCGGCAATCGCTTTTTCCCGGCAACGCTCGGCATCGACGATCCCGGCGTCAACGACGAGCTGGCGTTCCCGACCGTCTCCAGTTTCAAGACCGGCGACGATCCTTCGTTCCGGCAGCGCGATCTTTCCGCCGAATTTTCCAAGCGGATCACCGAGGACTTCGCGGTTTCGATCGCCCCGACCTACAGCTTTCTTGGCCGGCCGGGAGGCCCGACGGGGACGGGCGCCAACGGATTCCAGAACTGGGAAACCACGTTCAAATACCGCGTCTACAAAAACCCGGAGCACGAGTTCGTGATGTCGGTCGGTCTCTCCGTCGAGTGGGGCGGAAGCGGCGTGGCAAGCGTCGGGGCCGATCCCTTCAACACCTACACGCCGACGATCTATTTCGGCAAAGGGCTCGGCGATCTTCCCGATACGTTTTCCTGGATCCGGCCGGTCGCGATTACCGGGCAGGTCGGTTACGCGCTTCCCGGCCGTAACTCGACCACCAGCTTCGGCGTCGATCCCGATAGCGGCGATGCGACGGCCGATACCGAATTCCATCCGCGCGTTCTGAACTGGGGTGGAACCATCCAATACAGCATGCCTTATCTGAAATCTGCGGTGGTGGATCTCGGCCTGCCGGATTTCATCAATCATCTGATCCCGCTGGTCGAGGCCAATTTGCAGACGCCGGTGGGCAATACGCTCACCTCGGGGACGACCACGACGGGTACCATCAATCCCGGTGTGATCTGGGTCGGGAACACTTTTCAGGTCGGCATCGAGGCGCTGATTCCGATCAACCGGCAGAGCGGCACCAATGTCGGCGTGATCGCGCAACTGCACTTCTATCTCGACGACATTGACCCGCGCGGCATCGGCAGACCGATCTTCGGCAACGCGACCCAGCCCACCAAATTCTTTGCGGGGAATTGATCATGCGACGCTCATCTCTGTTCGGACTAATTCCGCTGCTGCTGGTGCTCGCCGGCGGTCAAGCCTCTGCCCATGCCACGCTCGACCATGCCGAACCCCGCGTCGGCAACAAGGTCGCGACGATGCCGCCCGAAGTGACGCTCTGGTTCACCCAAAAACTTGAGCCGGCGTTCAGCAGCGTCACCGTGACCGATGCTGCAGGCAAACGCGTCGACACCGGCAAAACCCGTGTCGACGGCAGTCAGATGTCGGTCCCTCTGCGCCCGGGCGGCAGCGGGACCTATCACGTGAAATGGCACGTGCTTTCCGTCGACTCGCACACGACCGAAGGTAATTTTACCTTTCAGGTCGGCCAATAGGTGCATTCGATGGACTGGTTCGCAGCGGGAGGTCCCCTGATAGCGGTTCGCGGGATACATTTCGCTGCGACTGCGGTCGTCGCGGGAAGCCTCGTCTTTCGGACAGTGGTACCGAAGCCTGCTTTGCCGCCAAAGCAGGCGGTCGCCAAGAAATGGCAGGCGCAGAGCCAGCGGGCGGTCTGGATTGCGCTCGCCATCACGCTGTTGTCGGGAGTGATCTGGCTTCTGCTTCAGGCGGTCTCGATGAGCGGCCTGCCGCCCGATGAGGCCATGACGTCGCAGGTGCTGTCGACGGTATTGAACCAGACGCAATTCGGGGTGGTGACGGAAATTCGCAGCGTGCTTGCGGTTTTTCTGGCCGCCTGCCTGGCATTCGACCGTTTCCCGCTGGCGGATTGGCTCGCGCTCGCGGCGGCTCTCGGCCTCACCGCCGCGATCGCCTGGACCGGTCACGCCGCATCGACACCAGGCGAACTCGGCAACCTGCATCTCGCCGCCGATGCACTGCATCTCGTTGCCGCGGCAAGCTGGATCGGAGGCCTGGTGCCCCTGGTGCTGCTGCTCGCTGCGGTCCGGCGGGATGATGTCGCCCCATCTGCGTCACTCGCGAGCGAGGCAACCCGGAGGTTTTCGACGTTGGGCATCGTCGCCGTCGCGACGCTCATAGCGACCGGCGCGGTCAACAGCTGGATTCTGGTCGGCTCGTTTCACGCGCTGCTGGCTGCCCAATACGGGCAGGTCCTG
>JBAUUA010000726.1:0-4214 GCA_049582465.1 Bradyrhizobium sp.
GCGTTCGGCCGGCTGCGATCGTGCCGCGCCAATGAAAGAAAGCGCAATCAGTGCGAGAAGAACGACAATCCGTCGAGCGCTGCCCCGCACCGTGAAACCCCATTCCAATCTGCGGGCTGAGTCTTGCACATCGCGCGAATGGGGGCAACGAAGCCTGCGTCAGATCGATGTCACGATCGTGCGTTTCAGGTTCGATAGACTTCTGCCGGATCGAACAGCCTGTCGGCATCGACGAACGACAATCGCGCGCCGCCCTCGCCTGCCTCGATCTTGCGGTAGAAGCACGAGCGCCGGCCGGTATGGCAGGCCGCCCCTTGCTGCTCGACCCGGATCCAGACCGCATCCTGATCGCAATCGAGCCGCATCTCGACCACGCGCTGGGTCTGACCCGAAGTCTCACCTTTGCGCCATAACGCCTTGCGGGAGCGGCTGAAGTACCAGGCCTCCCCGCTTGCGATGGTCTTGCGCAGGGCTTCCTCGTTCATGTGGGCGACCATCAGCACATCGCCGGTCGAAGCGTCCGTGGCCACGCAGGTGACGAGGCCGGACGCGTCAAACTTGGGCTGGAAGGTGAGCCCCTCCTCGATCTCTTTATTATCTGATGTCGACACAGTCGGTTCTCGCGAAAAACAAGATCTGAAGCGAGGCTACCGCTGCGTCCCTCGCACCATGGACAGGAAACGCGCCTGCTCCGCCGGATTGTCCCGGAACATGCCGGTGAACCGGCTGGTGAATGTCGAGGCGCCGTGCTTGGCGACGCCGCGCACCGACATGCAGGTATGCTCGGCTTCGATCATCACGGCAACGCCGCGGGGCTTCAGCACCTCATCGATCGCAGCCGCGATCTGGGCGGTGAGATGCTCCTGGGTCTGCAGGCGGCGGGCGAAGATGTCGGTCAGCCGCGCCAGCTTCGACAGTCCCACCACCCGTTCCACCGGCGTATAGGCGATATGCGCCCTGCCGTAGAACGGCATCATGTGATGCTCGCATTGCGAGGTGAATTCGATGTCGCGGATCAGCACGAAATCGTCATAGCCGGCGGTCTCGCCGAAGGTACGGTTGAGCACTTCGGCCGGGCACTGATGATAGCCCTGATAGAGCTCGTCGTAGGCTTCCACCACGCGGCGCGGCGTATCCAGCAGGCCTTCCCGCTGCGGGTTTTCGCCGATGTAGCTCAGGATCGTCTCCACCGCCGCTTCCGCTTCGGCGCGCGAGGGGCGCGGCTGGTCGGCGCGAACGGCGGCGGCGAGAAATTCGGAAGGATCGAGTTCCGCCGGACGGACCTCCGGGGTCTTCGCCTCGGATGGCTTTGTTTCAGAAGTCTTGGTCTCGGAAGATTTGCCTGGGCGGAGGGATTTTATCAATGCGTCCATGTCAACTCCGTTCGACCGATCCGAAATGGACCGGAGTGTCACCGGCAGACGGGGCGGTTTGCCGCCGGACGCCTGAGCCTACAATCCTAACACCAACGGCCGGACTGTATTTCCGCCATTGCCCCCCATATATAGGGCTGTCGCCTGCGCCCGCCAAGGGCGATCGCATCTGGCAGCCCGAGGCCTCAAGCTCATGCTGAACGACATCTACAACAAGCGGATCATCGAATTGGCCGGGAATATCCCCCGGCTGGGGCGGCTGCCCGCGCCCGACGCCAGCGCCACGGCCCATTCCAAGCTGTGCGGATCGACCGTCAAGGTCGACCTCAAGATGGACGGCCCCGTGGTCAGCGACTTTGCCCATGACGTGAAGGCCTGTGCGCTCGGCCAGGCCTCCTCCTCGATCATGGCGCGCCATGTGGTCGGCTCGACCGCGAGCGAACTGCGCGAATTGCGCGAGACCGTGCGCAAGATGCTGAAGGAAAACGGCAAGCCTCCGGACGGCAAATGGGCCGATATCGCCCTGTTGGAGCCGGTGCGCGACTACAAGGCCCGCCACGCCTCGACCATGCTGACCTTCGACGCCGTGGTCGACGCCATCGGCCAGATCGAGGCCAAGGCAAAGCAGCCCGCCTCGGCTTGAGGGGTCAGTTCACATACGATTGTCATGCCCGCGAGAGCGGGCATCCAGTACGCCGGGAAATCTCGATCAACCACCGCGGCGCACTGGATCATCCGCTTTCGCGGATGATGACACCATTTTCATTTTCCGGGTTTATCGCCGCTATTTCGCCGGCGTCGCCACGATGGCGCTGGTCGGAACCACCGCTTCCGCCGTCTTGGTGGATTTTACAGCCGGTGGACTGGCGTCGCCTGCGCTGCCGACAAAGCGATCCTGCACCGGCTTGGGCGCGGCCTCAGCCACCGCCGCGTTGACGACGTCCACCTGGGGCAACACCAAGGCAATTGCATCGGTAGTCACGAGATTGGTCAGCCGCAATTCCTCGCGCGAGAGTTCATGCAGGTCTTCCCACGGCGGCACGTTCAGCGACAGCGACAACAGATCGCCGGCGCCGCCCATGTCGAAGGTGTATTTGGCGAGACGCCCGATGTCGCGCTCCACGATCATCATGTCCTGCGCGCTGTAGCTGGCGGCCTTGGCATCGTCGGCGCGGTCGCCCATCCAGATCTGGTGGACGCGGATGTGGGCCGCCTCGGGCACGTAGCGGGTCTTGCCCGACAGCAGCAGGTACACGCACATCGACTCGCAATAGGCTTCCGGATCGATGCTGGCCCGATCGCCCTTGGCGCTATGGCTCTGCACGCTGATGCCGACGGTCGAAAGTAGTCCGAGATCGCGCCAGCGCCGGCCGAGCGCGATGGAATCGTTCACCGACCCGCCGCTGGAATCCAGCACGATGGTGGCGCCGCCAAGATCGCGGCCGCGCGCGAATTGGTCGAAATCCCTCGGGCTGTCCGATGTCACGATGCCGACCGCGCTGATCCAGCCGCAATTCGGCTCGCAGGCGACCCAGCTGAACCGCATCGGCAGTTTGCGTTCCTCGAGGGTGGCGCCGGCATGCGCCGGGCCGCCGGGCGTAACCATCCCGGGCAATGCGATGCATAGAGCGACGGCGCCGAACAGCGCCCAGCCGCGAAATTTGACCGACTTCACGAGCCTCAATTCGGTTCCTTCCCCGCTAGCCCCAAGACGAGCAGTGGCAATGGCCCCAATTCAACGCCAAATGATTCTGTCACCCCGGCGTTATCAAAAGGGTAACCGCGGCAATCTTCATCGTCCATAGAACCTTTGCTGCACTGCCACTCAAACCATTGATATTTCTCAAAGTGTGGCACAATTACTTGCGATGATAGGTTCCATGCCGTGGAACTGCGCATTCCGCGCCCACGATCGCAGCAAGCCGCTTATGAAGCATTCATCGTCACAGCATTGTGTGGATTGCGCCAATGCGGCTGCCCGGCTGCCGCGCAACGCCGGGCGGGCCCTGATCTGGATTTACCGTCATACGCTGTCGCCTCTGGTCGGCTACAATTGCCGGCACCTGCCAACTTGTTCGGTCTATGGCGATGAAGCGATCGAGCGTTTCGGGTTGTGGGGCGGCGGATGGATGACGCTGGCGCGGCTGTTGCGCTGCCAGCCCTGGGGCACGTCAGGGATCGACAACGTGCCGCTGACAGCGCCGCCGGGCGCGCGAGGGTATCTGCCCTGGCGGTACGGACGCTGGCGCGGCGTCAACGCGCCCTGAAGTCCTTGCTGCACCGCTTTCAAGCGCAGGACGCATTGCTGCCGTGACGGGAACCGCGACGCCTGCGTCGCATTGATGTGTTGCCTTTCGATCGGAGGCCAATCAATGCGCTGGAAAATCGGCCATGGAAGTCACGACCCCCGCCACCTCGATCTGATCGCGGCACTGGCGCTTATCATCGTGATCGTCGCAGCCTGTACGTATCTGAGCAGCGGTTACAAGCCGCCGAACACGGCGGCCTTCATCGTGCCAAGTCAAAGCGTTCGCTGGTGAAGCCTTCCGCAAGGAAAGTGCTTCAGCGGGAAAACCAGAAGAAACGGTGCGTCTGCCCGATCGGCGCCGGCGGACGCGGCCCGGGAGGACGTGCCGGTTTGGGCAGCGCTGGTTCGGCCGACGGAGCCGCCGCTGCCGCATCGGCGCCGCCTGAATCGTCGGAAGCCAGCCTGACAGCCAGCAGCAGATTCGATTCATAGGAACGCCAGCGATAGCCAATGCCGAAATCCATCGGCTGGGCCCGCCGGAACAACTCGGCGTAGTTCTCCTGATACATTCCAGGGAATTTGTCGATCGGACC
>JBAUUA010000727.1:0-1597 GCA_049582465.1 Bradyrhizobium sp.
TTTTGCCGAGCCCCATATCGTCGGCAAGGCAAGCCCCAAGCTTGAGCTGTGTTAGCAGATAGAGCCATTGCACACCAGACTGCTGATAGGGTCGCAGCGTACCCCGAAAATTTTGACCGGGATCGACCCGCAAGAGCCAATCGGGATGGCGCAAGGTCGCCAGCGTCTCCGCCAGCCAGGGGCCGGCCACGGTCTGGCTCCAATCGATGTCGGCTGGTGCGGCAGTTTTATCTCCGGCGATGCCAGCTCCAGCCAGCATTCGCATCGCCTCACCGAACGAAAGACCATCGGCGGCGGCGCGGCGCTCGATGGCCTCAAATTGCTCGAGTGCGCGATTCAGCCGTTCATGATCGACCTCGACCCACTTGCCGCGGATTAAGACCAATCCATCGGAATGCGCCAGGAGTCGCTTGATCTCGGCCTTCGAGAGGCTTTCGCCCTCGAGCGTCACCTCCATTCGGAAGTCGAGCAGCGCGTCCATCCCCAGCTGTGATGGCGCATTGCCCCCGACCGTTGCCTTCACTTGCGGGCGTGCGGGGTGGTTCATGCGCCAACTCGCTGGCATTCGCACGACCACCCCGGCGCTTTCGAGCGCGGGAACATCCTTCAGGAATTGCAGAGCCTGTTGTGGGCTCCAGCGCAGCGGGTGAAAGATATCGCCGGCATTCACCATCGTCTTCAACCAAGGGCAACTCTCGGCGGCGCGCTGGACGGGCATCAGCAGCGAGAGCAGGCGTTGGCGGTTCCTCGCACCGGAATACTCCTGCAAAGCCTTGCCGAGCGGCAGATGCTGGGCCTTGGCCTCAGCCGAGAGTCGGGTCGTGTAGGTCGCAAGAAATGCAAACGGGGCTTCTTCGTCCTTCCGGTTCTCCGCGAGGTTGAAATGAACGCGCCCAACCAAATTCCATGCCGGATGACGGCTCTTGAGGAACTCCTGCACGGAGAGCTTGGCTTGCACCAACTCGGCATCAAAGGCGGCATCCATACCTCGCCATAGATTGGCCAGGACAGACGCCGTCAGGTATTCCGCGCCGGTCATCGGCGGAACCGCCGCTGCCATCGTGTCCAACTCGCCATCAGGGGGGATCGGCACGGGCGGCTTAGTACGGCCGTCTCCGACACTAGGAAGAGCGCACAGTGCAGTCATGTAGCGCATTCCAAGCTCTCGCCAATACGACAACACCGGTGGGAGAACCGTCGCGACTTCGTCGGCGCCGAGCCACAACAATCCGTGCCCTGAGCCCCGCAAAAATGCTTTCTCGAGCCGCAAGCCGTGATCGGGCTCCAACGCAGGAGCTTGCACCGTTTGCCGCAGCGTCAGCAAACCATGCGGGGTAAGAACGGGTTCCAGCGTCATCATCACGGTGAGACCTTACGATTCCACCGGAGATGTCCGCGATTTTGGGGGAGAGCCGCGCGCCAAATCGAGAAGCAATTCGTCATTTTGTCACGAAAGACCGAGCATGGACGCGGTCAACAGGATGCCTGGAGGCAGCACTGGCAAAGCTCATCAACTTCTCACCGACAAGGCATTCGAAGGCCGCCGCGAGCCCGAATCGTGCCTTGATCGTTTGAGTCGCTTCGCACTGTTCGATCC
>JBAUUA010000728.1:0-5118 GCA_049582465.1 Bradyrhizobium sp.
GAGTTCATGCCAGTTCTGCAGCCGCTTCACCCTCGACTTCGCGCGGGCGTGATCCGGCGACTGCTTGCGGATCTCCTGGTTGATGTCGTCGATCACCTCGGTGACCGCGTCCTGCACGGCATCGGCAAGCCGCGGGTTCGCGGCCACGATCTTGGCGCTAACGGAAGCCGAGGCGGTTTCGAGAAGTTTCAGGAAGTGATGGCGCGGAATGTCGTGCCGCATCCCGACATGCAGCGCGAGCTGCGCGTCATTGCCGGCCCGCGCGACGAGCTCGCGGAAGCTGCCGTCCGAAAAGCGGGCGCCGGCATTCTGCGCAACGGTATGGACGACGGTCGGTTCGCCGCGCTCGATCAGGATTTCGGTGATGACCTCGCTGATGGTCCGGCGCTTGGCGATGGCGTAAAGGTGGCCCTGGCCCTGGGTCCGGGCGTTGACGACGAGATCGGTATCGCTCAGCGCCGTCGACTCCGTCAGAACCGGTGCCGCCACGGCGATGGCGTCATCGGCGGCGAATGCCCGAACCAGCGCCGCCGGCGCGTCGGGAAGGGTTGCGAGATGCAGCGAGAGCTTGGTCCGGGTTTGCAGCTCGATCACGGCGACGAGGGTCTTGAACACCTCGTCGAACAGCTCGATCTGCTGCTTCGAATGGTGACCGGTGCCGGCGACGAACAAATCGGTGATGCGCGTGAGGGCCCTCAACTGCCTCTTCGTAAGCCCGGAAACCGTTGTGTTCTGGATTTCATTGATCAGGGAAGAGAACGTTGTCATGGCTGTCGGTCTCTCAGACGTTTCGCGTTGGGGTAGGAAGACAAAGGAATGATGGTCTTTTGTTACCGGCTACGCGTGAAAATAACTGACGCCAGTTGGCTCACAGATAATTTAAATTGTTGCGACTTCGGGCGTGTCCGCTCGCGGCCGCTCCGGCGCACCGAGCGGTGGTTCGATCCCAGGCGTTTGAGCGTGATTTTCGGGCCGCCGGGGCGTGGCCGCCGCCGCGCGAGCCATTTCGTAAGGTTAACGTTTAACCTTGCGCGCGAGACGTTCGTTGAACGAGGCAAGATCGATCACCGCCCTCTGGTGGGTGCCGCGGCCGATCTCCTCGATCTCGTCATACGCCGATACCTTGAACTCGACACGCTTGCCGTCGACCGCGATGACCTCCGCTTCGGCGCGAACAATGTGGCCGACGGGCGTCGCGGCAAGGTGGCGGATATCGATCGCGGTGCCGACCGCGCTCTCGCCCGGCTCGAGACAGGAGCGGATCGCGTTGAGCGCGGCGTTTTCCATGATCAGGACCATGACGGGGGTCGCCAGCACCTGCGGCAGGATCGCGTCCTTGAATTGATTGGCGAGATGGGCGGGCTCCACGCGCAGCGTGAACGTTCCCTTCGCTCCCGGCGGAATCTGGCGCATGTTGTGATCTCCGGCCACGACCGCTCACCGATAGACCGGTTTCGCGGCCGCTCCCATTAAATAGCCGTTTAGAGTATTCGTTCCGGCTTCCCCGTCGACCCCCTTACGATCAGCGCAGGCTCCAGCACCACGCGCTCGCGGCGTGCGGCGGGAGCGGCGATCGCATCGAGCAGCAGGCGGGCGGCCTGGTTGCCCATGTCGCGCTGGGCGATGCGGACGGTGGTCAAAGGCGGCGACAGCATGTCCACGTAAGGCATGTCGTTGTGGCCGACCACCGAGACGTCGGCGGGGCATTGCAGGCCGCGCTCGCCGATCGCGTCGTAGATGCCGAGCGCGAGCAGGTCGTTGGCGGCGACGATTCCCGTCGGTGCCCGCTCGCGGTCGAGCAGGCGCAGCGCCGCCAATCGGCCCTCGTCACGCGTATAGGCGCGCGCGGTCTCGATCAGGGTGTTTTGCGCCGATAGACCCGCGCGCGCCGCGGCGGCCTTGAAGCCGGCCCGGCGCAGCGCCCCGGTCGAGACATCCTGCGGTCCCGCGATGTGGCCGATAAGGCGGTGGCCCAATCCCACCAGATGGTCGACCGCGAGCCGCATGCCCGCCTCGTCGTCGGTGACGACCGCCGGCAGTTTTCGCGCGGAGTCGCTGCGGTTGACTAGCACCACCGGAATCGACGCGGCGAGGCAATGGCCGACCACGGGATCGTTCAGCATCACGGTCGCCAGCACCAGCCCATCGACGCCGCGCGCGATCAGTTTGTCGACCAGTTCCCGTTCGCGCGAGGGATCGGGCCCGACGTCGACGACGATCGTGGCATACCCCTCAGCCGCGAGCGTCTCGGTGACGCCGCTCAGGATCGGCGGGAAGCCGGGGTCGGCGATGTCGGGGGCAAGCACGCCGATCAGGCCGCTTCGTCCGGTGCGCAGGCCGGCGGCGGTCACGTTTGGTTGGTAACCGAGTGCGGTTGCCGCGGTGCGGATTCGCTTTGCAACATCAGGCGCGACCAGATGGCTCATGACAGGGCTGAGCGCGCGCGACACGGTCGAGGGATGCACGCCGCATCTTTCCGCGACATCCTTGATCGTCGGACGAAAAGCAGGCGCGCTCCGCGCGCCTTTTCCGGTCACGGCTCGGTTTCTCTGTACCATTCGCAGGTCGTTCCAATGTTCCAAAGCCCGGCGGCGGGCATGGCAGCCCGCCGGCGCACCCTTGACAGATGCCACTAAAACCCTTTATGCAATCGATTGCAACAACTCCAGCCGGTCATCCCCCATGAATGTTTCGAACGCGCTCAAGCCGCACCTCATTCGCCCCGAGCATCTCGAGCCGCATTGGCGCTGGGACCGGGCGATCCCGTCACACGGCCATATGTCGGTCGATTTCGAGCGCCGGATCGATTTCGACCGGCTGCGCCATTACCGGCTGGCCCGCGCGCGTCAGGCGCTGAAGACCTCGCAATGCGGCGCGCTGCTGTTGTTCGACGTCAACAACATCCGTTACGTCTCCGGCACCAAGATCGGCGAGTGGGAGCGCGACAAGCTGTGTCGCTTCGCGCTGCTGGCCGGCGACGGCGAGCCGATCGTGTGGGATTTCGGTTCGGCAGCGGTGCATCACCGCATCAATTGCGACTGGCTGGTGCCGGATAATTGCCGCGCCGGCATGCTCGGGATGCGCGGCACCGTGCCGCCGTCGGTCGGGTTGATGAAGGCACATGCCGAGGAAGTCATGAGTCTGCTGCGCGCGGCCGGCGTCGCCGACATGCCGGTCGGCGTCGACATCGCGGAAACCGCGATGTTCTTCGAATTGCAGAAGGCGGGGATGAAGGTCGTCGACGGCCAGCAGGTGATGCTGGACGCGCGCGAGATCAAGAACATCGACGAGATCATGCTGCTGAACCAGGCCGCCGCCATGGTCGACGGCGTCTACCATTCGATCTACGAGGCGCTGAAGCCCGGCGTGCGCGAGAACGACATCGTGGCGCTCGCCAACAAGATGCTCTACGAGATGGGTTCCGACGACGTCGAGGCGATCAACGCGATCTCCGGCGAGCGCTGCAATCCGCATCCGCATAATTTCACCGATCGCATCCTGCGCCCCGGCGACCAGGCCTTCTTCGACATCCTGCAGTCGTATCAGGGCTACCGCACCTGCTATTACCGCACCTTCAATATCGGCCGCGCCACGCCGGTGCAGCACGATGCCTACAAGAAGTGCCGCGAATGGCTCGATGTCGCGATCTCACTGATCAAGCCGGGCGTCTCGACCGACACGGTGGCGAGCGTCTGGCCGAAGGCGGAGGATTTCGGCTTTCCCAGCGAGATGGCGGCGTTCGGCCTGCAGTTCGGCCATGGCCTCGGCCTGGCGCTGCACGAGCGCCCGATCATCTCGCGGCTGGTGTCGCTGGACAATCCGATGGAGATCAAGACCGGCATGGTGTTCGCGCTGGAGACCTATTGCCCGGCCGCCGACGGCTTTTCCGCCGCCCGCATCGAGGAGGAGGTCGTCGTCACCGACAAGGGTTGTCAGGTGATCACGCTGTTCCCCGCCGAAGAGCTGCCGATCGCCAATCGCTATTAGGTAGTAGAGAATTAGAGACCGTCATTGCGAGCGAAGCGAAGCAATCCATAGACGCAAAGAAAGTGTGGATTGCTTCGTCGCTGCGCTCCTCGCAATGACGGCCAATTTGGCCTCGCGCTGTTGGCCGCAATGAACAATCAGGAGAAGAAAATGGCAAAACATTCACTCGGCTGGATCGGCATGGGACGGATGGGCTACCCGATGGCCGAGCGGCTCTTGAAGGCCGGCAATTCCGTTGCGATCTGGAACCGCACGCGCGCCAAGGCTGAGCCGCTCGCCAAGAAGGGCGGACAGATCGTCGATCATCCGAACCAGCTTTCAGGCAAGGACATCGTGTTCACGATGGTGTCGACGGGCAAGGATCTCGAACAGGTCTATTTCGGCGAGAACGGGCTCGTGGCCGCTTCCTCCGGCCCGCGCCCAAAGATACTGGTCGACTGTTCCTCGATCGGGGTCGAGCAGTCGGAAGCGATCCGTGCACGGCTGAAGCAACTCGGTTGCGAATTCGTCAGCTCCCCGGTCTCGGGCAACGGCAAATGCGTCAAGGCCGGCAAGCTCTCCACGGTGGTTTCGGGCCCGAAAGCGGCGTTCGACCAGGTGCAGCCATATCTCGGGACCATCGCCGCCTCCGGCGTCTCCTATGTCGGCGAGGGCGAGCTCGCGCGCATCTGCAAGATCGCGCATAACGTCTTCCTCGGCGTCGTGATCCAGAATCTCGCCGAGATCACCATTCTGGCGCAAAAGGCCGGCGTGCCGCGCCATGCCTTCCTCGACTTCATGAACGCCAGCGTGCTCGGCTCGACCTTCACCAAGTACAAGAGCAATGCGCTGGTCAATCTCGACTGGACCACGACGTTCACGCCGGCGCTGTTGCGCAAGGATCTCGATCTCGGCCTGAAGGCCGCGCGCGATCTCGACGTCGCCATGCCGGTGACGGCGGCAACCCGCGAGGCGCTGCAGAGCCATTTCGGCGCCGCGACGCTCAAGCCCGATCCGGCCGCGCATCTGGAAAAGGATTTTGCCGCGTTGCTGGAAACCGTCGCACTCGCCGCGGGCATCAAGCTGTCGACCGAGAACGTGCCGATGCCGACCGGGCTGGAGACAGAGGGCTAGCGAATTCACCGATTCGGT
>JBAUUA010000729.1:0-2037 GCA_049582465.1 Bradyrhizobium sp.
CGGTGGTTATGGGTCCCGGCGTTCGCCGGGACGACGAGTGAGTTTGCGGCTGATACCTCACTCATACTCCCGCTCTTCCCACCACGGGAAATAATCGGGCATATCCGACGACACCTTGTCCTTGAACACGGCCGGGCGCTTTTCCAAAAACGACACCACGCCTTCCTTCACGTCCGCCGAGCGGCCGCGGGCGTAGATGCCGCGGCTGTCGACCTTGTGGGCTTCCATCGGATCGTCGGCGCCCAGCATGCGCCACATCATCTGCCGGATCAGCGCCACCGATACCGGCGCGGTCTTGGCCGCGATCTCTTTCGCGAGCGCGCGCGCGGTCGGCAGCAGGTCGTCGGGCGGCACCACCTTGCTGACGAGGCGGCCGGCGAGCGCTTCCTGCGCCGGGAACACGCGTCCGGTGTAACACCATTCCAGCGCCTGGGAGATGCCGACGATGCGCGGCAGGAACCAGCTCGAGGCGGCCTCCGGCACGATGCCGCGCTGGGAGAACACAAAACCGAAGCGTGCGGCTTCCGAGGCGATGCGGATATCCATCGCGAGCTGCATGGTGACGCCGATGCCGACCGCCGGGCCGTTCACCGCCGCGATCACGGGTTTCAGGCATTTGAAGATGCGCAAGGTCACCTGGCCGCCGCCGTCGCGGACCTGGTGGTCGCTGTAATCGACCTTGCCGTCGGCAAGGCGCCGCACCGGTCCGCGCCGCGCGTCGCGATCGAAGGTGTCGGCGCCGGAGGAAAGATCGGCACCAGCGCAGAAGCCGCGGCCCGCGCCGGTGACGATGACGGCGCGGACATTATCGTCATTGTCGGCGGCGTCGAAGGCGTCGATCAATTCCTGCTGCATCACGCCGTTGAAGGCATTGAGCTTGTCGGGCCGGTTCAGCGTGATCGTGAGAATCTGCTCGGCGACCTCGTATTTGATCGTCTCGTACGGCATCCCAGTGGTTTCCTCTCGTGTTTGTTTGTCTTTCAACTCGTCATTGCGGGCTTGACCCGGCAATCCATCTTTACGAAGAAGATGGATGCGCGGGTCAAGCCCGCGCATGACGATCAGCTCAAATGGAGCCGCCCTATTTCTTCGGCGGGCTCGGCCACGGCTTCTGCGCGCCGCGCAGGCCCTCGAATGCCTTGGCCATGCCGAGCACGCCGAGGTCGTCGAAGCGGCGGCCGACGATCTGCACGCCGATCGGAAAACCCTTCTTGTCATAGCCGCCATTGATGGAGATGGCCGGATTTTCCGACATGTTCCAAGGCACGGTGTAGGCGATGTGCTCGAACGGCTTGGCGGGATCGTTGAGCGGAGAGGCGAGCTCGGCGCCGAAATTCACCACCGGCGATACCGGCGAGATGACGTAATCGAGATCGCAGAACAGTTTGGCCGCCGCCGCGCGGATCGCCATGGTGGTGTTGAAACCCCTGATGACATCGACGCCCGACAGCTTCGCGCCGGCTTCCGCCCAGTTGACGATGTAGGGCAGCGCCTTGCCGCGTTCGGCGGGTGCAAGCCTGGAAAGGTCGTCCCACATCCGGGCGCGCCAGAAATTGTCGAGCCCGTCGAGGATTTCGCGCGACATCACGCCGTGCACTTCGGTGACGACGGCGCCGGCCTCCTCGAAAGCCTTTGCGGCCTTCACGACGGTTTCGCGTACGTCCTTCTCCAGCGCCTGGCCGACGCCGGGATCGAGCATCAGGCCAATGCGCAGTCTGCGCGGGGATTTGTCCAGCGCCTTCCAGTTGATGCTGTCCGGCGGCAGGCTCATGCCGTCGCGGCGATCGGGTTTCGACAGCACGCTCATCATCAGGGCTGTGTCATCGACGGTGCGGGTCATCGGTCCGGCGACGCGGCCGACATAGGGCGGATCGATCGGAATACGCCCAAGGCTCGGCTTCAGGCCGACCAGGCCGCACCAGCACGACGGCAGCCGCACCGAGCCGCCGATGTCGGTGCCGAGATGGAGCGGGCCGTAGCCGGCGGCCGCCCCTGCCCCCGCCCCGGCGCTGGAGCCGCCGGGGTTCAGGCTGAGAT
>JBAUUA010000730.1:0-3213 GCA_049582465.1 Bradyrhizobium sp.
GCGGCGAGGAGATAGCCGGTGTAGAAGAACACAAAGCGGGCGGCGAACTCGTCGATGACCGTCCACCCGGTCTCGATGTGCGCGATTTCGAGCGCCGCGGCAGCGGCCCAAATCACGAGCGGGGGAATGCTGAAGCTGCGCGCGGCCTTCGTCACCACGAAGAAGATCGGCAGCAGATAGATGAACCACAGCGTGCCGAACGGCTCGATGAAGGATTCCAGATACAGGAAGCCCACATGCGCCCAGCTCGATTCGGCGGCGAAGCCCGGGGCCTTGAAGCCGAACTGGATCGTCACCCACAGCACGTAGAAATAGGCGAAGTGCACCACCTTGCGGTCGAGATAGGTGCGCCAGTCGCGATCGATCACCACCGACAGGAACAGGCCCGAGATCAGGAAGAAATCCGGCATCCGAAACGGTTTTGCGAACGCGACCAGCACATGAATGAAACCGGTCTGGCCGGCGGCCAGTTCGACCCCCAGCACCGAATGCATCATGACCACCATGACGATGCAGATGCCCTTGGCGTAATCGACCCAGTCAACGCGGCCAGCCGCGGCCGGGGCTGCCGGCGCGGAACGCTCCGTGAAGGCGGATGTGCCTTTTCCTGTCATCGGTGTCCCTTTTCGGCGCGGCGCGGCCGCATCATCGGCCGCTTGGGTTTCATTCTCCTTTATTCATCCAAATGTCATGCCGGTTTACCGAACCTTCCCCTTTCCTCCCGGCGGCAAAATGCTCTAAGACCGCGCCAAAATCGGCTGAAAATTAACCATTACCGATGGGTTGTCTAAGATGCGTATCGCCATGATTGGCACGGGCTATGTGGGGCTGGTTTCCGGCGCCTGCTTTGCCGATTTCGGCCACCAGGTCACCTGCGTGGACAAGGATTCGGTAAAGATCGAAGCCCTGCGCCGCGGGGAAATCCCGATCTTCGAGCCCGGGCTCGATGCGTGGGTCGCCTCCAACGTCAAGGCCGGGCGGCTCGATTTTGCCACCGATCTCCAGGCTCCCGTCGCGGAAGCCGATGCGGTGTTCATCGCGGTCGGCACGCCGTCGCGGCGTGGCGACGGCCATGCCGATCTGAGCTATGTGCATGCCGCCGCCCGCGAGATCGCCGGCGCGCTGTCCGGCTTCACCGTGGTCGTCACCAAATCGACCGTGCCAGTCGGTACCGGCGACGAGGTCGAACGCCTGATCCGCGAAGCCAATCCTGCAGCCGATGTGGTGATCGCGTCCAATCCGGAATTCCTGCGCGAGGGTGCGGCGATCCGCGACTTCAAATTCCCCGATCGTATCGTGGTCGGCACCTCGGACGAGCGTGGGCGCAAGGTGCTCGGCGATATCTACCGCCCGTTGTCGCTCAACCAGGCGCCGCTGATGTTCACGGCCCGTCGTACCGCGGAGCTGATAAAATACGCCGCCAACGCGTTCCTCGCGACCAAGATCACCTTCATCAACGAGATCGCCGATCTCGCCGAAAAGGTTGGCGCCGACGTGCAGGAAGTCGCGCGCGGGATCGGACTCGACAACCGTATCGGCTCCAAATTCCTGCATGCCGGCCCCGGCTTCGGCGGCTCATGTTTCCCGAAGGACACCCGCGCGCTGGTGAAGATCGCGCAGGATCATGACGTCCAGCTTCGGATCGTCGAGGCGGTGCTCTCGGTCAACGATAACCGCAAGCGCGCGATGGCGCGCAAGGTCGCAAACGCGTCCGGCGGCAGCCTGCGCGGCAAGACCGTGGCCGTGCTTGGCCTCACCTTCAAGCCCGACACCGACGACATGCGCGAGGCGCCATCGATCCCGCTGGTGACCGGTCTGCTCGACCTGGGCGCCAGGGTCCGGGCGCACGATCCGGTCGGCATGGAGTAGGCGCGCCGCGAACTGCCCGACATCGAATATTGCGACGACGCTTACGCCTGCGTGCGCGGCGCCGACGCGATGGTGGTGGTGACCGAATGGGTGCAGTACCGCACCCTCGATCTGGAGCGCCTGAAGAGGGAACTGGCCCATCCCGTGGTCGTCGATTTGCGCAACATCTATCGCCCCGAAGACATGGCGGCGCACGGTTTTGTCTATGAAAGCGTGGGACGCGCGGGCGAGCCGCGGAAGTGAGTCCTACTCGTCATTGCCGGGCTTGACCCGGCAATCCATCACTCTTCAAAGAAGATGGATACGCGGGTCAAGCCCGCGTATGACAACCTTGTATGATGCGGCTCGCCCCAGCGACATCGGATAAACTCTTGCGCTCCTTCGACACACCCCTCCCGATCGACGTGGTTCTCGACGAGCTTGCGCGCACGCTCGCAGGGCGCAACGCCGCGGTGCTGGTGGCGCCGCCCGGCGCCGGCAAGACCACGCGGGTGCCGCTGGCGCTGCTCGACGAGCCCTGGACGAAAGGCAAAAAGATCATCGTGCTGGAGCCGCGCCGGATCGCGGCCCGCGCCAGCGCCGAGCGGATGGCGAAGACGATCGGCGAGCGCGTCGGCGAGACCGTCGGCTACCGCGTCCGCTTCGGCTCGAAAGTATCGCGCGCCACGCGGATCGAGGTCGTCACCGAAGGCATCTTCACCCGTCAGATTCTCGACGATCCCGAGTTGAACGGCGTCGCCGCGGTGCTGTTCGACGAGTTTCACGAACGCTCGCTCGATGCCGATCTCGGGCTGGCGCTGGCGCGCGATGCGCAGATGGGCCTGCGCGAGGAACTGCGCATCCTCGTGATGTCGGCCACGCTCGACGGCGCGCGGGTGGCAAAGCTGCTTGGCGATGCGCCGGTGATAGCGAGCGAAGGCCGCGCCTTTCCGGTCGAGACGCGCCATCTTGGCCGCAAACCCGATGCGCCGCTGGAGCGGCAGATGGCGGAGGGAATCGCTCTCGCGCTGCGCGCCGATCCCGGCTCGGTGCTGGCATTCCTGCCGGGGGCCGCGGAAATCCGCCGCACTCAGAATTTCCTCGCCGAGCGCATCCACGACGCTGAAATCGAGATCGTGCCGCTGTTCGGCGCGCTCGAAGCATCCGTGCAGGACCGCGCCATCCAGCCGGCGCCGAAGGGCCAGCGCAAGGTGGTGCTGGCGACCTCGATCGCGGAGACCTCGCTGACCATCGAGGGCGTGCGCATCGTCGTGGATTCCGGCATGGCGCGGGTGCCGCGCTACGAGCCCGACATCGGACTGACGCGGCTGGAGACCGTGCGCGCCTCGCGCGCCGCGGTCGATC
>JBAUUA010000731.1:0-1679 GCA_049582465.1 Bradyrhizobium sp.
CCACGATACGGTTGGCGAGCGCAAGCAGCCTGGCGTGGTCGATGATCATGTTTCCTCCCCTCGGCGGCGCGAGCGATCCGATGTGCCGATGCCCAACCTCCGCATCGCATTTGAGAGGCGTGTTTGCAAATGCCCCGATCGAAGGGCCACCTGCAAACTTTGGAGTTGACGCCTCGCTTTGAAAGCGCGCGTTCGGCGAAGGCTCACAACGCCGGATCGACCGTGGCCTCGTATTCCTGCTTGAAGCGGCCAATCAGCTCGGCGGCGGGCAGGACCTTGCTGAGGCTGCCGACGCCCTGGCCCGAGCCCCAGATTTCCTTCCAGGCTTTCGGCTTGGCGCGCTCGCCCGAAGCGTCGGTCCCGAAACTCATCTTCGACGGATCGGATTGCGGCAGGTTTTCGGGATCCATGCCGGCCGCCACGATCGACGGCTTCAAATAATTGCCGTGCACGCCGGTGAACAGGTTGGAATAGACGATGTCCTCGGCGACCGAACTGGTGACCATCTGCTTGTAGCCCTCCACCGCATTGGCTTCGGTGGTGGCGATGTAGGCGGAGCCGATATAGGCGAAGTCGGCGCCCAACATCCGCGCCGCGCGGATGGCGCGGCCGTTGCCAATGGCACCCGACAGCGCGATCGGCCCGTCGAACCATTGCCGGGTCTCCGCCACGAAGGCGAAGGGCGACAGCGTTCCGGCATGGCCGCCGGCGCCGGCCGACACCAGGATCAGGCCGTCGGCGCCCTTCTCGACCGCCTTGTGCGCGAATTTCTGGTTGATCACGTCGTGAAAGACGATGCCGCCCCAGCGATGGGCGGCCTGATTGAGTTCTTCGCGCGCGCCGAGCGAAGTGATGATCATCGGCACCTTGTGCTTCTCGCAAAGCGCGAGATCCTGATCGAGCCGGTTGTTCGAGCGATGCACGATCTGGTTGACGGCGAACGGTGCCGACGGCCGCTCGGGGTGCGCTCTGTCGTAGGCCGCAAGCTCCTCCTTGATCCGCACCAGCCACTCGTCAAGCAGCGCCGTAGGGCGCGCGTTCAGCGCCGGGAACGATCCGACCACGCCCGCCTTGCACTGTGCGATCACGAGGTCGGGCACGGAAATGATGAACAGCGGCGCACCGATCACGGGTAACGACAGACGGCCCTTGAACAAGGCAGGCATGGACATTCGGTAAAATCCTTTTTGGTTTTCCGGGGATTGGTGGTTTCCAGGAATTGGCCGTCCGGGGGAGCGGCGGATTGGGCCAAAGATGCCAGACATCATACCAACAAGGCAAATCCATTGCGCTTGCGCCAAGGCGCTACTGGCACAGCGCGCTGGTGACGTAATTGTCGGTCCGGCAGTCGCCGGGCTTCCGGGCCCGGCCGGGGATCAGCACTTTCGCCGAGCAGGTTTCGGCGGAATCGGTGTTGAGGCTCTTGCCCTCTTTGTAGCCCTTGGCCTGGCAGAGCTTGTCGGCGCCGAGCTTGCAGTCCGGCGAGCCGTTGGCCGACACCGGACAGATCATGCGCCCGGCCACCATGGAGGCTGGCTTCGCCAGCCTCGACAGGCTGTCGGAAGCGTCTTTCGCCGCGTCCCTGGCGCGCGTGTTCAAATCCTCGATGGTCTCCTGCGGGCCTTTCAGGGTCGGGAGCTTGTCGAACAGCTTGCCGATTTCGTTGATCAGGCCGGGAT
>JBAUUA010000732.1:0-4903 GCA_049582465.1 Bradyrhizobium sp.
GCCTTGGCGAGCGCGCCACCCGCAGACGCAACCGGCTGGCGGCTTCGCGGCGCGGTTTTGGGGCTGCCTGTGGCCCGCGCGCAAGCTCCATCAACATCCGCAGCGCCTCGACGACGGAGCGGGCGCGCACCGCGCTGCGGCCGATCGCTCCAAAGCGGCATTCGCGATGCAAGATGCGGCCGTCACGGGCGGCGACCGCGAAATGCACGAGACCGACCGGCTTGCCCGGCGTGGCGCCGCCTGGTCCGGCGATACCGGTGATGGAGACGGCGAGGTCGACGCCGGCGCGCTCCAGCGCGCCGACCGCCATCGCGGTCGCGGTCTCCTTGCTGACCGCGCCAAAACTCTCCAGCGTCGAAGCCTTGACGCCCAGCATCGCCCGCTTGGCCTCATTGGAATAGGTGACAAAACCGCGGTCGATGACGTCGGAGGAGCCGGGAATATCGGTGAGCGCGCCGGCGACCAGGCCGCCGGTGCATGATTCCGCGGTCGCGATGGTCAGCTTGCGCATCCGGCATAGATCAAGCAGCGAGCGGGAGAGGGCGCGGGCGTCGCTGCCGCTCATTTTAATCGCTCCAGCCTTTATTATCCCACGGCAGGCGGATGGTGGCGCTCGCGGTCGCGGCGATGCCTTCCTCGCGGCCGGTGAAGCCGAGGCGCTCGCTGGTGGTCGCCTTCACGGCCACGCGCGAGATGTTCACACCCGTGATCTCGGCGATGCGCGCGCGCATGGTGTCGCGCAGCGGTCCGATCTTCGGCCGCTCGCAGATCATTGTCACTTCCAGATTGGCGATGCGGCCGCCGCGCGCGGTGACGCGGTCGACCGCGTATTTCAGGAACTGGTCGGAGGACGCGCCCTTCCATTTGAGATCGCTGGGCGGGAAATGCGAACCGATATCGCCGTCCGCCAGTGCGCCGAGGATGGCGTCGACCAGCGCGTGCAGGCCGACATCGCCGTCGGAATGAGCGAGAAAGCCGCGCGTGTGCGGCACGCGGATGCCGCAGATCATGAGGTGATCGCCATCGCCAAAGGCGTGCACATCGTAGCCGGTCCCGGTTCGGATATCGCCGAGCAGGCTGGCGAGACGGGCTTCCTCGCGCACAAAATCTTCCGGTGTCGTCAACTTCATGTTCGCAGGATCGCCTTCAAAGGTCGCTACCGTCAATCCCGCCCATTCGGCGAGGGCGGCGTCATCGGTGAAATCGCTGCGGCCCTCGCGCACCGCACAGCGGTGGGCATCGAGAATCACATCGAACCGGAACGCCTGCGGCGTCTGCGCGATGCGCAGCCGCGCGCGCTCTGGCGTGGCCTCGACGTTGCCGTTGGCGTCGATCAGCTTGACGGTATCGTTGACGGCAATCGCCGGGATCGCGGCGCCGGTTCGGCCGGCGGCCTCGATCGCGCGCGAAATCACCGCCGCCGAGACAAAAGGCCGCGCCGCGTCGTGGATCAGCACGATATCGGGCCTCTGGCCAGCGAGCGCCTCGAGCCCGGCATGCACCGAGGCCTGCCGCGTCGTCCCGCCCTTGGCGGGCGGCTCGTGGGACAAGGCGCTGACCGCCTCATTGAACATGGCGGTGTCGTCGGGATTGAGTACCGGCTGCACGGCAAAGATCTGCGGATGCCGGCAAAACGGTTCCATCGCGCGGAAAATCACGGTCTGCCCACCGATCGAGCGATATTGTTTCGGTCCGCCCGAGCCGGCCCGAAGGCCACGTCCGGCGGCGACAAGAATGGCGGCAGTCCGCGCGAATTTCGGCATTTCACTCAATTACTGGCGGTTCTGGGTTGATAAGGGAGCATGGGTTGGGTCGGCGCATGCCCATATCACGCCGGAGACGCAAAAACAGAGTGATTCCCGACGGCTGTGGGAAAAGCATATTTTGCTGCAGTGCACTTGCACAATTGCCAGAACTGTCTAAACTGTAGGCATGAAACTTGACTGCACAAGATTTGTGCGCAAAATACGTCGCGACAGCCGCGATGGGGCGTCTGTCAGAAACGAGAAGTCCGTGACCGGCTCGGAAATATTTCGCTCTAAGCCATTGAAAATAGGCGATATTACTATCGCCAACCGGGTCCTTCTCGCGCCGATGTCTGGCATCACCGACGCGCCTTTTCGGCGTCTGACGGCTGCGCTTGGGGCCGGACTCGTCGTCTCGGAAATGACAGCCAGCGATGATCTCGTCAATGGCCGGCCGATGTCGCTGCTGCGATGCGAGGCAACCGGGATAGGTCCCCACGTGGTCCAGCTCGCGGGCTGTGAGACCAGATGGATGGCCGAGGGCGCGCGGATCGCCGAAGCCGGCGGTGCTGAAATCATCGATATCAATATGGGCTGTCCAGCCCGCCATGTGACGGGCGGCCAGTCCGGCTCGGCGCTGATGCGCGATCTCGATCATGCCTTGAGGCTGATCGAGGCAACGATATCGGCGGTGAAAGTGCCGGTGACATTGAAGATGCGGCTCGGCTGGGACGAGCGCTCGCTCAATTCGCCGGAATTGGCCAGCCGCGCTGAAGCCGCAGGCGTGCAGATGATCACGGTGCACGGCCGCACGCGCTGCCAGTTCTACAAGGGCATCGCCGACTGGAGCGCGGTTCACGCCGTCAAGGATGCGATCGGCATTCCGCTCGTCGTCAACGGCGACATCACCTCATTCGAAGACGCGATGTCCGCATTCGAGCAGTCCGGTGCCGACGCCGTCATGATCGGTCGGGGTGCCCAGGGCCAGCCTTGGTTGCCCGGACAGATCGCACGCCGGCTCGAAACCGGTGTGGTTGAGGCTGCCCCGTCGCTGGCCGAGCAGCTCACCCATATCCGCGCGCTGTATGAAGAGATTTGCAGCCACTATGGCCTGCGGATCGGTCTTCGCCATGCACGCAAGCATCTCGGCTGGGCGCTGGAGGCTGCGGCGCGATGCAGCCGCGCGCCGGCGGTCACGCTCAAGGCCTGGCGTGCGAGAATTCTGACGTCGGAAGATCCCGCCGGCGTGGACAGATCTCTTCAGGATGCGTTTGACGACTTTGCATGGAGCGCTGCTGCATGACTTCAGCCGCAGAACATCGCAGGCCGATGCCGTCCGATGGCGATGCCATCCTCAATGCCTTGCCCAATCCGGTACTGCTGGTCGCGCCGGACGGCAGGATTGTCGATGCCAATATGGCCGCCGAATCGTTTTTCGAAATCTCGACGCAGTTTCTGCAACGCCAGTCCCTCAAGGAGCTCGTGCCGTTCGGCAGCCCGTTGCTGGCGCTGATCGACCAGGTCCGATCGAGCGGTTCGCCGGTCAACGAATACAAGGTCGATCTGGGTACGCCGCGAATCGGTGGCGACCGCCAGGTCGACCTGCACGTCGCGCCGCTGACCGAGCGGCCTGGCCATATCGTCGTGATGCTGCAGGAGCGCACCATCGCCGACAAGATGGACCGCCAACTGACGCATCGAAGCGCGGCGCGTTCGGTAATCGCACTGGCCGCGATGCTTGCGCACGAAATCAAGAACCCGCTGTCGGGCATCCGCGGCGCGGCGCAGCTCCTGGAGCAGGCGGCTTCTTCGGAAGACCGCATGCTGACCCGGCTGATCTGCGATGAGGCGGATCGAATCGTCACGCTGGTCGACCGCATGGAAGTGTTCGGCGACGACCGGCCGGTGGCGCGCGGTCCGGTCAACATTCACAGCGTGCTCGATCACGTCAAGCGGCTGGCGCAATCCGGCTTTGCCCGCAACATCCGCTTCGTCGAAGACTACGATCCGTCGCTGCCGCCGGTGCTGGCCAATCAGGATCAGCTGATTCAGGTGTTCCTCAACCTCGTGAAGAACGCCGCCGAGGCGGTGGCCGATCTCGGCACCGACGCGGAGATCCAGCTTACCACCGCGTTCCGGCCCGGCGTGCGTCTCTCGGTGCCCGGCAAGAAATCGCGGGTGTCGCTGCCGCTCGAATTCTGCGTCAAGGACAACGGTCCCGGCGTGCCCGAGGACCTGCTGCCGAATCTGTTCGATCCGTTCGTCACCACGAAACCGACCGGCAGCGGCCTCGGTCTCGCGTTGGTCGCCAAGATCGTCGGCGATCACGGCGGTATCATCGAATGCGAATCCCAGCCGCGGAAAACCATCTTCCGCGTGCTGCTCCCCATGTTCAACACCGCAAAACACATCGACCAAAGCAATCGCGATGACGTTTCGGGGACGCCGTTGCATGCCTCACAGGACGCAAGATGAGGAATAAGAATTATGCCCGCAGGTAGCATACTCGTCGCCGACGATGACACGGCGATCCGCACGGTTCTGAACCAGGCTCTTTCGCGCGCCGGCTATGAGGTGCGGCTGACAGGGAACGCGGCGACGCTGTGGCGCTGGGTCAGCCAGGGCGAGGGCGATCTGGTCATCACCGACGTAGTGATGCCTGACGAAAATGCATTCGACTTGTTGCCGCGGATCAAGAAGATGCGGCCGAATCTTCCCGTCATCGTCATGAGCGCGCAGAACACCTTCATGACCGCGATCCGCGCATCCGAGCGCGGCGCCTACGAGTATCTGCCGAAGCCGTTCGACCTCAAGGAGCTGATCGCCATCGTCGGCCGCGCGCTGGCGGAGCCGAAGGAGCGGGTCGCCAACCCGGTCGACGAATCCGAGTTCGATTCGATTCCGCTGGTCGGCCGTTCGCCGGCGATGCAGGAAATCTACCGGGTGCTGGCGCGCCTGATGCAGACCGACCTCACCGTGATGATCTCCGGCGAGTCCGGCACCGGCAAGGAACTGGTGGCGCGCGCGTTGCACGACTACGGCAAACGGCGCAACGGCCCCTTCGTCGCCGTCAACATGGCCGCCATCCCGCGCGATCTGATCGAATCGGAACTGTTCGGGCACGAGCGCGGTGCATTCACCGGCGCCAACACCCGCGC
>JBAUUA010000733.1:0-1677 GCA_049582465.1 Bradyrhizobium sp.
CGCTTACACCAAGAAGCTGATGCGCGCGACACCGCGGCTCGGCGTCTCCCTGCGCGATCTGTTGCCGGAGGAGGAAGCGGCGGCGCTTTCGTCTTCCTCAACCTCGCCCCGCGCATCGACCGTCATGGCCGGGCTTGACCCGGCCATCCATCCCGTTTCGCTAGAATCCTCTCCTGAGGAGATGGACCCCCGGGTCAAGCCCGGGGGTGACGATTTGACGGGCGGCGGAACGAAGCAGCCGCTCCTCCTCGTCGAAAAACTGGTAAAGGAATATCCGCGCCAGGGCGCCACCGCCACGCTGTCAAAATTGTTCTCGCGCAAACCGCCGGTCGAGCTGGAGCAGTTCCGCGCGGTCGACGGCATCAGTTTTTCCGTCAGCCATGGCGAGAGCGTCGGCCTCGTCGGCGAATCCGGCTGCGGCAAGTCCACCACCTCGATGATGGTGATGCGGCTTCTCGACCAGACCTCGGGCCGCATCGTGTTCGACGGCGACGAGATCGGCGCCATCCTGCCGAATGTGTTCGCGCGGCTGCCGCTGCGCAAGAGCATCCAGATGGTGTTCCAGGACCCCACCGACAGCCTCAATCCGCGCTTCACGGCGGCGCGCGCGATCGCCGATCCGATCATGCAGCTCGGCGACATCAAAGGCCGCGACGCGCTGCGCGCCCGCTGCGAGGAACTGGCCGGGCTGGTCGGGCTACCGGTCAATTTGCTCGACCGGTTCCCGCATCAATTGTCGGGCGGCCAGAAGGCCCGCGTCGGCATCGCGCGCGCCATCGCGCTGCATCCGAAGCTCGTCATCCTCGACGAGCCGACCGCGGCGCTCGACGTATCCGTGCAGGCGGTGGTGTTGAATCTGCTGCAGGATCTGAAACAGTCGATGGGCATGAGCTATTTGTTCGTGTCGCATGATCTGAATGTGGTGCGCCTGTTGTGCGATCGTGTCATTGTGATGCGGTCGGGGCGAATCGTCGAACAGGGTCCGTCGGAACGCGTATTGGGGGATCCGCAGGATGCCTATACAAGGGAGCTGCTGACGGCGATTCCGCATCCGCCGCTGCCGGTTCACTGAAGCGGGCGACAAGAGTCTTGGGCAAAGAGAGTATCGGGAGAACGATGGCCGCTGATCCGCTTGACGACTATATCGATGCTGTGTCGAAGGCGCTGGCATTGCCGGTCGAGGATGCCTGGAAACCGGCGGTGAAGGCCAATCTCGAGGTGTCGCTGCGGCTGGCGCGGCTGGTCGACGAATTTTCATTGCCCGATGAAACCGAGCCGGCCAGTGTCTTTGCAGCCTGATTCCGCCATGACCGCCACCATCGACGGGCTGTCGGCCGCGCAAATCGCATCCGCCGTGTCGGGGCGAAAACTCTCGGCGCTCAGCGTGACCGAGGCGGCGCTGGCGCGGATCGCCAAGCATGACACGATCCTGAATTCCTTCACCGACGTGACGGCCGATCGCGCGCGCGCCAGGGCTCGCAGCATCGACGCCGCGATCGCTGCCGGGAAAGGTGCCGGCCCGCTCGCCGGCGTGCCGTTTGCCGTGAAGAACCTGTTCGACGTACAGGGGCTTTCGACCCGCGCCGGATCGAAGATCAACCGCGATTTAAAACCCTCGCCGCGCGACGCCACGCTGATCGAGCGCATGGAGGCGGCCGGCGCGGTTCTGGTCGGCGC
>JBAUUA010000734.1:0-9761 GCA_049582465.1 Bradyrhizobium sp.
GCTGGTCTGATCCATGATTTTGCCGGGTTCTAGGAAAGACGGCGCGATTTCATTTACGTTCTGTTATCCGCGCAGGCGCCGCGCGCGGAACGCTACTCGATCCCGTCCATTTCTACTGCGGTGGAGACGGAGCGAAAGCAATGGACGATCTTGCAGCAATTGACAGGGCACTCGACGAACTCTTGGTCAATCTCGGCGGCCTTATTCTCCGGCTGGCGAACCCGGAGATCTCGAGGAGTGTCGAGGAGCGCCGGGCGCTGGCGCAATCCGTACATCAGTTTTCGGTGTGCGCGCGCCGCTCGACCGATCCGCGCTTGCAGCAGATCAACGACGACCTCCTGGAGACCCTGAGGCCCCGGTTGAGACTCGTCGTCAATGTGGCCGCTTTGGTCGCTCGGGAATGGAGCTCGCCATGCGTCGGTCAAGACTGAAGGGGGGCCCCGGTCAACGCTACTGAAATTGCCGAATTGTGGAGATCTTTCCGAAGGAAAGTCACGGTTTCGACCACGGGGGACAAGGTGGCTATGGGAAGGGCGCGAAACCAGTTCTGGCAAACCCCGCCGGGGATCCCAAAGATCACGCCGTTTTGCTTTGGAAGCCTGATGGCGATCCGACGATGATTGATCGGTCGGTTTGGCGGAACCAAGCCGGCTTCAGCGCGCGGAACCAAGGGAGGTTAGTATGTTAAGGAAAACTCTAATCGCGCTGGTTGCTATTGGAGCGATTGCTCTATTGCCGGCCAGCGCTTCAGCGCGTGGCGGATTTGGCGGTGGTTGGCATGGCGGCGGCTGGCACGGCGGAGGTTGGGGTGGTGTCTGGCGGGGTGGCGGCTGGGGTTGGCGCGGGCCGGCCTTTGGACCTTTGGGCGTTGGCATTGGCCTAGGTGTTGCCAGCGCCACGTGGGGTCCCGGCTGGGGCTGGGGCCGTCCGGGCTGGGGGTATGCTGGCTGGGACGGTGGCTGCACGCGCTGGCGTCAGGTCTGGATCGGGTGGGGCTGGCGCCTTGTACCCTTGAACGTTTGCTGGTGAGAGACGCTTAGTTTCAACACTCACCGAAACAGCGGGCCGGTTTTGGAGCCGGGCTTACGAAAAAGCCGCCGCAGGATTGACAGTCAGCGGCGGCTTATACGCAAATTACTCCCGCCGAACGATCCGCGATTACGTTGTGAATCAAACTGGAATGCAGGGGAGGTTTGTCGTGCTCGCAAAACTTATCCGCGCCATCGTAGCTGTTATGACTGCCTGCGTGATCACCTGGAACGGAAATGCGCGCGCAGAAATACTTATCACGACTGCCTCCATATCGCGGGGCGAGCTAACGATCGTGGGAAGGGTTAGGCGACCGCGCGACCCGAGTGTGCAGATTAGAATCAATCCGAGCAAAACGGTGCACGTCGAGAGCACTTCGACTGGTGGGTTTAGATGGATCGGACCGGAGTTCCCCTCGACCTGCATGGTCGAGATTACCTCTGGGGACGATAAGAGAGAGGTGCTCATACAAAACTGCGGCCTCGCTGGACCTGCAGGTCCGGCAGGACCTCCGGGGCCCACAGGCCCGATGGGGCCGGCAGGACCCAAGGGGGATCCCGGCGAAGCCGCCAAGCAATAAATCAGATCACAAACGCAGACGCCGCCCCATTGAGCGGCCTCTGTTGTCGCACCGAAATTGCGCGTCCCCACTGGTCGATGCCGACGCGGCCTCTCGCCCGCGAGAAACTATGGTGCGATCGGTCGGCGCGTCTGCAAAAGTCTTAGGATTGCGAGGCTGGCGGCGGCAGCGGCGAGGTGCTTGAGCGTATGCCCGCTCACAATTGAGCCGAGCGAATAGATTTCCCTGTCAAGGAATTCCAGCAATTTGGCGAGCGCATATAGCGCCGCGGCGATCACCCAATAGCGTGTTCCGGTATATTTCGGCGGAAACAGCCGCAAGATCAGGACCAAGGCGAGAAAAGGAAAGAACTGCGCCCAAGCGTAAAGCCGCAAATCGTCGGTCCAACGCCATAGCAAAAGGCTGAAAATCCCGATGGCCAGCAGCGGGCGCAACAGCATCACGCCCGCTTTCGCATCGACGCGCTCCTCGATGACCGCGGAAAGAATGGCGGCGAAGCAGATGGTCATGGGCAGCCGATCCCAAAACAGGGTGCTGTCGTTCGGATCAAGATGATAGTAAGACGAGCCAAACCCAGTCAGAAATATTCCGGCAAAAAGCACGGTGGTCGTCGTGTCGCGATGAAATTGCAGCAAGCCGGCCGCGCCCACAGCGACGAATGGCAGATTTGAAATGACATTCCAGAAGTTCGGGATACCGAACAGTTCGCGCTGGTCGGCGAACTGATGGTAGGCCTGATTCTGCAACAGCGGCGGAAGCGGCAGCAATGCCAGGAGCGAGGCAATCATCAGTCCGTACAGAATCGGGACGGGACGGCTTCGGACGATGCTTCCGATGGTCATTCGGTAATTTGCCTTCTAAGATCGCCTCGACAATCTCCGACAGGCTAGCGGCGCACCACGGGCGGGTGATTCACGGCGTACGACACGGCGGCGTCGATTTGTCAGCGGCAATACCGGTGTGACACGGGATGAGACCTCCCGCTGCGGGAGCGATACCAGCACTGGCCGTGCCGCCAATAATAGTTGTGCCAATTCCGATGGGACCGATTGGCACCGGCGATTGCTCCGGCGGTCGCTCCTATGGCTGCACCGCGCCGGCCGCCAACGGCTCCGCCAATAATGGCGCCCGACACCGCACCTCGCCCGGCACTGCTTTGGGCAAGGGCCTCAGCGAGCGGAACCGGTGTCGCAAGACCAAGCAGAAACAATAGGATCAGGCATCGCTTCATTTCGGGCCTCCCCACGATTAAGACGTTTTGCAGCATTGCTTCCGCAGACCAGCGCCGTGAGGGTCGAGCGATCGACCGTGACGCTGGCGCCGAAGCCGGGCGACTATATGCGATTGAGCCTGATGCGCTGTCCCTCAAAACCCTGAGTTCCCGCTGGTGAATGTACTGAGGTGAGAGTGCTTTTCCGGAACTTGGGGAGAAGCATAGCGATGGGCGCTCAGCTGTTGACCTGATGGTTGGACGAGATGGGTGGACGTTAAATTGGGGAGCAGCAAGATCGCTCGTTCGCGCCCCGATATTTGCCGCGTTTCCTCCCCGACCTGCTCCCGCCTCCGGTTTCGGCAGAGGCGGGGGCTTTTTTTGGAAGCAATTCGAATTCCGCCGGGAGTTTTCTCGTCATCTGAAGCGACCCGTGATGGGCCGCGCTTGCACCGGCGCCGTTTCGAACTTCCGCGGTATCTCGCCTTTCATTCTGTTGGCCTGCCAAAGACTTCCTATCGCAGCAAGACGGCTGCCCCCAGGGCGCCGACCAGAACAAGCAGCGAAATGCCGGCCGCGGGCCAAGACCGAAGAACTCCGTCCACCCACTCCACCGCTATGCCGCAAGCAACCATCCCTTTCGCCGCGCGGCTTTCAGCCATCGGGATCTCTCCCCGAGGAACAAACTCCTGCCATCGGCGCCACCGCCACAGCGCGATCGCCAGTATCGCGCCCAGCAAGACAGGCCAAAGCGACTTCCAGACCATCGCCGGTGCGAGCGGGTCTGGCAGCGTTCCTCTCGGGATCGCCAGATAAAGGGTCCACGGCGCGATGATCGAAGCGGCGGCGACCACCAGCCATGGCACGACGAGCACGGCGGCCGGTTTCGCCTCCGGGTCTTGGGATACCTCGCCGCGCAAGCTGCGCAGAAACTGCAGCATCAGCACCGTCGTGCCGACGGCGGAAACGGTCGCCACCGTGCTTGCGGCGCCCTCGCCGAGCGGGCCGTCGACGACGAGTTTCGCCAGGCCACCGCCAGTAAGCGGCAATCCGCCAAGACCCACGGCAATCAGGGCGGTGGGGAGAAGAGCTGGCCACAAATATTTGCCTCCCGTGGCGGCAACGACTCCCACGGAAAGGAACAGCGCGCCTTTGACCAGAACGTGGTTGGTTGCGTAGAAGGCGGTTGCGAGTGACGCGCGGCTGTCGCCTGCGATCATTCCCATGCCAACGACCGCCACCATGATTCCCATCTGGCTCACGCTCGAATACGCCAGCACAACCTTGGGATCGCGTTGCGCGAGGCCGATGACAACGCCGTAGAGGGCCGAGAACAGCCCAACGGCGGCAAGTGCCGTGCCCCAACCGGCCAACGGGGTCTCGAACGGCAGAAAGCGAATCATTCCAAGAATGCTTGCCTTGACCGCGGCACCGCTCAGCACCGCGGCGGCTGGCGTCGGCGCCGCTCCGTAGGCCATGGGCATCCAGAAATGAAACGGCACGAGGCCCGCCTTCATGCCGAAGCCGGCTATCAACAGGCCAAGGATCAGATCGCGCTGAGGCGAGATTGCCAACGCCCGGGAGGCGTCACCGATCAACAGGCTGTCACCGGGAATCTGCGCGGCGAGCATCACAAAGGCCATCAGCAGCAACGATTCCGCCAGCAGCCCGACCGCGATATAGACCGCACCGGCACGCCATGCGCGAGGTGTTTCGTGGTGGATCACGAGGCCGCAGGCGCCGACGGTCAGGAGTGCGATGAAGAAATAGAAACCCACCATATCGGCCGCCAGGAAAACCCCGATGCAGCCCGTCAGCGCCATCAGCCAGCACACAACAAACCGCCCCTGGTTCGGCAGGGATTTCAGATAGGGAAGGGCGTAAGCACCTGACGCGATCCACAACAGCGCGGCGCTGCCGAGCAGCAGCGCTCCCGGAAGGTCGAGGACGAAACTCAGGTGCAGGCGGGCCGGACCCAGCAACAGCGCGGAATCGTCCCTGACAAGAAACGCTGCGGCAAGCGCCGGCATCGGAGCGAACGGCAGGTACAAGGGCATTTTGTCCAGGGCCGGTGGCCAGAGGCAGATAAGGAGCATTCCAAATGGAACCACCAAGGCGCCCACCAGCAAGATCTGTGCATCGATCATCGCAGCGCCTCCATCGTTGCTCCCGGGCCAACCTGCAACACATCAATGGGGCCGAACGCGACGAAACCCAGCAGCAGGGAGATCAGGGCCAAGGTCAGCGCAGCGGCCTCCTGGTACTTTGGCACGGCTGCGCGCAGCTTCAGGGGCTCTTGCGGCGACACGAGCGCGTGGGAGACTACGATGAAGACATAGGCGCCGCTGAACAGCCCGCCCACGAGCAGAATCATCGCCCACGGCCATTGACCGGTTGCGATCGCCTCCTTGAGCAGCAGCCATTTCGCCAGAAACCCGGCACTTGGCGGCAAACCGATCAGGCATACCCCACCGATCGCGAACGCAAACACCGTCATCGGAAGCGCCCGTGCGGCCCCTCCGAGTTCGACGATGCGGTCGTGTCCGAGTGCAGCATAGATAAGACCTGCGGCCATGAACATCGCCGCTTTCGCGGTTGCGTGCGACATCGCCAAGAGCATGCCACCGGCCAGAGCCCCGTTGACATGAAGTGCTTCCGAGACTGGGTCGAGGGCGAGGGGGAACATCAGGAAAAGGTAACCGATCTGCGCGACCGTCGAATAAGCGATCAGGAGTTTCAGCCGGTTCTGCCACAGCGCGACAATACTGCCGAACAAGATCGCGCCTGCTCCCAGGACACCAACGAGTTGCGCGCCGACAAACCCGAGCATGTCCGGCATGACGCCAAACCAAAGCCGCACGACGAGGAAAAACGACCCTTTCACGACGACCGCGGAAAGAACGGCGCTCGCGGCTGCCGGAGCGCCAGCATGGGCCGGCGGAAGCCAGAGATGCAACGGGAACAGTGCGGTCTTGGCGAACAGCCCGACGGTCATCAGCACAGCAGCGACGAGTGTCGCGGTTTCCACACGAACCCGCTGCGACAACAGGGCGATGTCGAGGGTGGCATAGCTGCCGTACAACAATGCCGTGCCGACCAGATACAGAATCGAGCCGAGCAGGGCAAAAAGCAGGTACCGCAACGCGGCCTGTATCGTTTCCGCACGGCCATCGAGACAGACGAGCGGTACGGCGGCGAAGGTCAACAGCTCGAGCGCGACGTACAACGTGAACAGATCTCCGCCCAGGAAAATCAAGTTCATCGCGCAGCCGATCGCCATCAGCATCATCCAGAACACAAAGGACGTCCGAGTTTCGAAGGGCTCGGCCCGGCAATCGAAGTCCGCGTGCGCGAATACGCCGATGACGACGGCAGTTGTCACGATCATCGCCGCCGAAAGCCCGTCCGCACGTAAGGTAACGCCGAGCGGAGGCTGCCAGTCTCCCACGATATAGACTAGCTGGCGGCCGCTTCGCCACAGATCGGCAAAGATGGCCGAAGCCGCTATGAGGTTGAACGGGAGCACGACCAGTGCAATGCGTTCAACCTGCCGTCCGCCGGCAATCAGCGACAGCAAGATGCCCACGACCGGCAATACGATCGCCAGAACAAGGAGAATTCCACCGCTCGTTGTCGCGTCGGGCAAGAGATTGCGTCCGCGGTCAGGAGTTGCCTTTTTCGCCGGTTGCGCTTGCGGGATCGTCTGAGCTCAGCGTAGCCCGGCCTGTTTGCTCCAGAAGGCGAAGCACCAATGCGATAGCCAGCGCCGTAGCCGCAAACGCTACAACGATCGCGGTGATCACCATCGCCTGGGGGACCGGATCGCCGGGTACTCCCGCCGTTGCGGCTCTCCTGGATATGAAGCCGAAAACCAGAAAAACACCGCTGCCAAGCAAATTGAACGCGAGTATCTTTCGCAAGGGTTCGGGATGTGTGACGAGGCCATACAGCCCGAGGCCTGCCAGTGCAGCGCCACACAAGCCGAACAGTGTTGCATCACTCATTCCTGTTGCACCGGTTTCGGCGGGCCTGCGGCCAGCATGGCGAGGGCCGCGGCGATCGAGATGGTGAGGGCGACCTCGATCGCGACGATTAGTGGTTTGGCGTAACCCGGCGGGTAGGCAAGAAAGGCATTGGCCAGCACGAGCCCGGCAAGTCCGACGGTAAGGAATACGGATGGTCCAAAGACGAGTCCAATGCGCAACCAGGTGTTCCCGGTCGATGGCGCGTCTGCCAGCCGCGCGATGATGACGAGGAGCCACATCGCTGCGAGAATCGTGCCGCCCTGAAAGGCGCCTCCAGGGTCTTTCGCTCCGACCCAGTACATATAGATTCCCACCACTATTCCCACGGGCGGCAAGACCTGGGCAAGGAATGTCAGCGTGCTGCTTGGCCGTTCGTAGACGCGCAGACCAGGGATTCCGTTCCACGCATGGTCCGGCGCCAGCGACCACACGCCAAGCAGGGCGAGCAGCAAAACCACTTTCTCGAGCAGCGTGTCGAGTGCGCGGTAAACGAACAGAACGCCGGCCACTGGATTCCCGAGCCCGGTATGCGCCAGATTCTCCATCACTGCCGGTGCGAGTGTGGGGATGACTTTGGGCGACAGCAACAGCGCCCCCGCCAAGCCGGCTGCGACCAGCGCACAGAGGAAACCCGCGCTCAGTCGAACGGGCAGAGCTGTCGGTGCGCTATTGAATTCGATGGCGCGTAGACGCGCGGCCGCGCCCAGCAGTAACGTCCCAGTCATTCCGCCGCCAATGGCCGCCTCCGTCAGCGCTACGTCGATTGCGGAGAGCCTGACCCAGACAATCGCCAACAGCAGTCCATAGACCAGGAACGCGATCGCGGCATCGAACGCCGTCCGGACAAAGATCGTCGAAGCGCCGATCGCCAGGATCAGTAACGCAAGGCCGGCATCGGCGAACAACCGGATAGTCATGCTCATGGTCCCCGTTCTCGAACGGCACCTGCGATAAGCTGTGTCACGACCGCACCGGAAAGTTGGACGAGCAGCCAGACGCTCAGCAGTTTAAGCGCGCCGACCCACCCATCCGCCTGCGGCAACAGTCCCAAAACCACGAGGCCGAGACCGAGATTATCCACCTTGGTCAAGGCGTGCAGACGCGTCAGCGGGTCCGGGAAGCGGATCAAGCCGACCGTTCCCGCGAGGAAGAACAGTGCTCCGGCCGCGAGAGCGAAAACGGTGATCATGTCGCGCGCGAACGCCATGCGTTTCACCGCCTTTGCGCTGTATTCTCCGGATCGGACGCGTCCCGGACCAATGCGACCGCTGCAAACGCGGCAAACAGGGCCAGCATCAATGCCACGTCAACCACGGGTGAGGTCTCCGTCGCAACGGCCAGTATCAGAAGTATTGCCACGCCGCCGGTGCCAAGCAGCTGGGCTGCCATGATGCGGTCAACCTCGGCCGGTCGCCGAAGAATGATGATCAGGCTGCCTGCGACCATCGCCATGATGAAGATCGCGATCAGGAACAGGAAGCTATCCATCCGGATTGTCCCCTCCGAGCGTGCGGATGCAGAGTGCTTCCTCCGCAGACAATTGTTCGATCACCGGCTGCGTCACATCAAGACAATGAACGGCAATGCCGTTGCCATCCGCCGAACCGCAGGGAAGTGTGCCAGGCATCAGGCTGGTAATGGTGCAGAACACGTTTCTGCTCGTGCCCGGCGGAAGTCGAGGCTGATAGATGATAAAGCCCGCGCGCAACGGCAGCCGGGGGTGAAGCGCCCGCAACGCGACGTCCGTCCCGGCAACAATCGACTGGTGCAGGAAGTGCAGTAGGAATCTGACCAGCGAAACGGCACGCAGGCTCCCTTGCGGCGCCGGCAGCAGTCGGAGACTTACCCAGCTTGCCGCCACGGCCGCCAGCAGCCCCGGCACAAGATCGGCGGCGGCCGCGTTGGTCAGCACCAGCCAGAGACCGAAAAATACGGCGCCCCGGGACAGCGCGTTCGCAAGGCTGCGTGACGCTCTGACGTCTCGAACATCCGTTCCTGGAGCGTTCATGAACGACTCCGAATACTTGCCTGTCCCCCAATTGCGCTATTGGTCGCTGCGGAACCGCGTCAGTTCCGCGGGGCGTCGTTCGCCATGTAATGGCGATGGGGCTAACGAATATCTCCGCTTTTCTTCGATTTCGGTTTTGCTTTGGGAGCCGAGACGGGTTGCTGCTGCGCCGGCGGTTGTTCGGCGGTTAAGGGATGCGTAGGCACCTTCAGGCGGTTGATACGGACATCGTCCCGGATGGCGTCTGTGTCCAGCCTGCTACCGCGGTCGACGGAATCACGGGGCTCTGCCCCAACGGGAGAACCCAGGCACAATAAAACCATGGCACCCATCGCAATACCCAAGGTTTTCATTTCCATTTCCCGTTGCTGACAGTTCAAAAGGCGAAGTCGATTCTGGGGCCGATACCTGATCGCCTGAGAGCGCTATGGCGATAAGGGCCGAATGTCCGCTCTCCGGGGTAACCCGGAAGAGCTAAGCTCAATCTGAGTATTTCGCAGTTTGACCCGGAGCTGACCTAAAAAAGTTTGTGCGCCCTGGCAACCGAGGTCAGGTCTGAGCCTAATCTATGTCTCGTTGATCCGCGCGATGTAGCGCGCGACAGACGCCGCGACCACCTGCTTGCCGTTTGCGTCTATCTGATTCCGGCCCGAAAACGCGCCATAGACGGCATCGAATGCGAATGGCTCCAGGATCTTCGCCATGCGCTCAACCTTGGCGGCGGAGAGCGGGATGAGGTTCGGGTAGGACCACATAAAGCTGACGTGCCCGCTCGGGACCACCTGGAGAATGTCGCCCGAGAGCACGACGCTGCGGCCTTCGCTCCAGCCCGACCAGTGTAGCACGGTCCCGCCGTCGAAGTGTCCTCCCAATCGAATCAGCGTGAGGTCCGGCCCGATTGTCTTGGTG
>JBAUUA010000735.1:0-3992 GCA_049582465.1 Bradyrhizobium sp.
CGGCTCCGGCAAGACCACGTTCGTCAAACTGGTGCAGCGGCTCTACGACGTCTCGGGCGGGCGGATCCTAATCGACGGCCAGGACATCGCGAAAGCGACGCAGCATTCGCTGCGCAGCCAGATCGCGATCGTGCAGCAGGACCCGATCCTGTTTCACCGATCGCTCGCCGAGAACATCGCCTATGGCCGGCCCGGCGCTTCCATGGCGGCGATCGAGCAGGCGGCGCGGCTCGCCAACGCGCACGAGTTCATCCTGCGGCTGCCGAAAGGCTACGGCACGCTGGTCGGCGAACGCGGCGTCAAGCTGTCGGGCGGCGAGCGGCAGCGCGTGGCGCTGGCGCGCGCATTTCTGGCGGACGCGCCGGTCCTGATCCTCGACGAGGCGACCTCGAGCCTGGATTCCGAATCGGAGGCGCTGATCCAGCAGGCGATGGAACGGCTGATGAAGGGCCGCACCTCGATCGTGATCGCGCACCGGCTGTCGACGGTGCGCAGCCTCGACCGCATCCTGGTGTTCGACCGCGGCGAGATCGTCGAGCAGGGCACCCACGCCGCGCTCGCCAATCGAGCCGGGGGAATCTATCGCGGGTTGTTCGAGCGGCAGGCGACGGAATTCGCTGCGATCTCGGCGGCGGGGTGAGGCTGGCATGAAAGATCTCACGAAAGGCTCCATCGTCAGTCACATCCTGGGCATGGCCCCGCCGATTTTCGCGGGCATGATCATGATGATGCTGTGCGGGCTGATCGACCTGTATTTCGTCTCCGGCCTCGGCGGCGCTGCGGTGGCGGGCGTGTCGGCGGCCGGCAATGCCGGATTTCTGATCAACGCATTGATGCAGGTGCTCGGCGTGGGAACCATGGCGCTGATCGCCCATGCCGTGGGCCGCAAGGACCGCACCGATGCCAATCTGGTGTTCAACCAGTCGCTCGGCCTGGCCGCGGCATGCGGGCTGTTGACGTGGATCGCCGGAACTCTCGGCGCGCGCGGCTACATGCGCGCGGTCGCCGCAGATCAAGCCACGATCGAGGCCGGCACGACATACCTGATCTGGTTCATCCCGGGGCTCGCGATGCAGTTCGCTTTCATCGTGATGTCGTCCGCCTTGCGCGGCACCGGGATCGTGCGGCCGACCATGATCGTGCAGGCGCTCGCGATCGGGCTCAACATCGTGTTTGCGCCGGTTCTGATCGCGGGCTGGGGCACGGGCCATGCCCTGGGCGTCGCCGGTGCGGGCCTTGCGACGTCGATCGCGGTGCTGATCGGCGTGACGATGCTGTGGACATATTTCCACCGGCTGGAGCGCTATGTCGGGGTCGATCGCCGGCTGTTGCGTCCGCAACTCAGGCAGTGGAAGCGCATCCTGAACATCGGCCTGCCCGCCGGCGGCGAGTTCGCGATGATGTTCGCCAATATGGGCGTCATCTATTACGCATTGCGGGATTTTGGCGCGGCGGCACAGGCGGGCTTCGGCATCGGGTCACGCGTGATGGGCCTCATTCAGGTGCCCGCGATGGCCATTGCGTTTGCGGCCGGACCGATCGCCGGCCAGAATTTCGGTGCCGGCAACAGCGCGCGCGTGAGGGAGACGTTCAGGAAAGTCGCGCTGATAGGCACTGCCTTGATGATTACCGTCACCATGGCGGCGCAATGGAGGCCGGAGCTGTTGCTGGGTGGCCTTGCCAAGGACCCCGCGACCCTGGAGGTTGCCGCGCTGTTCCTGCAAATGGTCTCGCTGAACCTGGTCGCACAGGGGTTGATCTTCGTGTGCTCGGCCATGTTTCAGGGGTTGGGCAACACCAAGCCGGTGCTGCTCAGTTCCGGCGCCCGCCTGATCACCTATGCGATTCCGGTCATATGGCTGTCGGCGCAGTCGGGATTTCGCATCGTGGACGTGTGGTATCTGTCGATCGCGACGACGACGCTGCAGGCGGCGTTGAGTTTGTGGCTGCTGCGTCGGGAATTCGGCAAACGGCTGGTTCCGTTCGCGCCCTGAAGCGGAGAGGGCGACCCCGGATCGGTCCAAAGGCGGATGGACCGACAGGGGGGCTGCAATTATTTGCCGCAGGCGGGTGAACCTCCGCCGCCTGCCGAAGACTTACTCACGGGAGCGTGTGTCAAACAGATCCTCCGATCGGAGGAGGCTGCTCACATCTCCGGCACGACCTGACCACGATACCAAAGACCAAGCTCCATGGCCCGAAGCAGCAGGCTTCCCGATCTCATCGAGGATATCTACGACGCCGCGCTGGAACCTGCGCGCTGGAACGACGTCGTGATCGGGATCAACGATTTCGTCGGCAGCCAGGCTTGCGGGCTGATCTCGAAGGATTCGAAGAGCAAGTTCGGAGAGACACATTATTATTGCGGCGTCGATCCGCATTACATCAGGCTCTATGCGGAATCCTATTCCAGGTTCGACCCGCTGACGATCTTGCCGCCCTCCGGCCACGTCGTGGGCATTCCCGATCTCCTGGAATACGACGCGTATCGTCGCGGCCCGTTCTATCAGGAGTGGCTGCGCCCGCAGGGCTGTGTCGATGTTGCCAACGTCGTGCTGCATAAATCGGGTCCGAATTGCGCCGATCTCCTGACATTCCTCCCTGGTGCCGAGATGGCCGATGCGGAGATGCGCCGCCGCATCGCGGCCGTGGCGCCGCATGCGCGCCGGGCGCTGCTCGTCAACAAGACGATCGATGCGACGGCATCGGAAGCCTCGACCTTCGCCGACATCCTGAACGGCCTCAGCGCCGCGATATTCCTGATCGATGCCTCCTGCCGGATCGTTCATGCCAATAATGCCGGCCATGACATGGTCGGCGCGGGCGAGATCTTGCGCGCGGTCAACGGGCAGCTTGTCGCCCGCGACGCGCAGATCAACCAGACCTTGCGCAAGGCCTTCGCCGGCCATGGCAGGATCGCGACCGAGGCCGCATGCATCGCGTTGCCGGTGATCGGGCCCGACGGCGAGCGCTATGTCGCGCATCTGCTGCCGCTCACCGCCGCGGCGCGCGGCGCGACCGGCGCGGCCTACAAGTCGGTCGCCGCCTTGTTCGTGCGAAAGGTCGCGATGGAAATGGCGGGCAGCGAAATCATCGCGCGCAGCTTCGAGCTGACGCCGGCCGAGTTGCGCGTGATGCTCTCCATCGTCGATGTCGGGGGCGTGCCGGAGACGGCGGCGGCGCTCGGAGTCGCCGAATCGACCGTCAAGACCCATCTGCACCGCGTCTTCGCCAAGACCGGCGCCAACCGTCAGGCCGATCTCGTCAAGATCGCCGCCGGCTTTTCCAACCCGCCGGTGCACTGAGCCGGCGGCAAAGATCGTGCGCATTCGAGCCCGAGCGGCCGGGATTGCGGTGCCTTCGCCGCTTCGCTAGGGTTTTCCGATCCGTACCGACGCGCAAGGGACCAGCATGAACGAAGCCGTGAGAAGGGAGCCCGGCCTGCCCGGACTCTCGCTGGTTCTTTCCATCTGGCGCGATCTGGCCTTGTGGATCCTGTTGGTCGATCTCGCAACGGTGCTGATCGCGGTTCTGCTGCCGTGGTCGACGACCGGCGTCGTGATCGCATCGGTGCTGTGGCTGATCGTGCTGGTCCCGACGATCGAGCTGGCGGCATTCTGGCGCTCGCTGAAACGCCCGATTTGCGCCCTGCCGATCGCGATGTTCGCCCTGGCGTCGGTTGGAATGCTTTGGTCGGACGCGCCATGGGGCGAACGGCTCCATGCGGTCGGGCCGACCCTCAGGCTGCTGATGCTGCCGCTCCTGCTCTACCATTGCGAACGCTCGCCGCGCGGCAAGTGGGTCTTCATCGCGTTTCTGATCTCGTGCCTGCTGCTGATGGCAGCTTCCTGGGCGGTCGCTTTCGACCCCAACCTTTCGCTCAAGCTCTATTTCTCGCGCGGGGCCTATCTGCCGGCCAGCGGGATCCCGGTCAAGAATTACATCGACCAAAGCCAGGAATTCATGCTGTGCGCGGTCGCGCTCGCCTATCC
>JBAUUA010000736.1:0-9307 GCA_049582465.1 Bradyrhizobium sp.
GCCGAACAGGGCCGCGCCTGCGTCCGGTTCGACTATTCCGGCCATGGCGAATCCGGCGGCGCGTTCATCGACGGCACGATCGGGCGCTGGCTGGAAGAGAGCGTGGCGGTGTTCGAGCAGTTTTGTGCCGGCCCGCTGGTCGTGATCGGCTCGTCGATGGGCGGCTGGATGGCACTGTTGCTGGCGCGCGAGATTGCGAAGCATCCGCAAAGCCGCGGCTCGCTGGCCGGCCTGGTGCTGATCGCGCCGGCGCCGGATTTCACCGAACAACTGATGTGGAACGGCTTTTCGCCCGAGGTCAAAAAGGAGATCGAGAGCAAGGGCGTGTGGCTGCGGCCGTCGCAATATGGCGATGGCGAGCCCTATCCGATCACGCGCGCGCTGATCGAGGAGGGCCGCAACCACCTGCTGCTCGGCAGCGCCATCGATGTCGGCTGTCCGGTTCGCATCCTGCAGGGCGCGCAGGATCCGGACGTTCCGTGGCAGCACGCGTTTGCGCTGGCGCACCGGCTGCCCTCTGACGACGTGGTGCTGACCATGATCCAGGACGGCGATCACCGCCTGTCGCGGCCGCAGGACATTGCGCGGATCCTCGCGGCCGTTGCCGAGATCGGTTCACCCGGAGAAACGCCATGAATGCGACAGCCATGCTCCGTGCCTTCTGCGACGCCGTCGAACAACGCAACGGTGCGGCTTTCGCCGAGCTGTTCACCGAGGATGGAGTCTATCACGACGTGTTCTACGGTGCGTTCGCCGGCCGCGCCAGGATCGCCGGGATGATCGACGACTGGTTCTATCGCACGGCGACCGATTTCCGCTGGGATATGCACGACCCCGTCAGCGACGGCGAGACGCTCTATGCGCGCTACACGTTCAGCTATCGCTCATTGCTGCCGGAGGCCAAGGGGGCGCGCGCGATGTTCGAGGGCGTCGCCATCACGAGGCTGCGCGACGGCAGAATCTCCGAGTATCATGAGGTCGCCAACACCGCGACCGGCTTTGTCGACATGAATTTCGCGCCCGAGCGGATGGCGAAGATCTTTGCCAAGCAGGCCGCAGCGCTGAAGGCGCGGCCGGAGATGAAGCGGCATCTGGAGGGATGACGTCGAGGGGCCACGCCCACCCATTGTCATTCCGGGGCGCGCAAAGCGCGAGCCCGGAATCCATACTCCCGATCGTGGTTATGGATTCCGGGCTCATCGCTTCGCGATGCCCCGGAATGATGGTCTATGGTTTCTTCATCATATCGCGCTGGCTCGGATTGGCCATCGGCTTGCGTTGCGCCAGCGCCGCTACGGTGGATGTCCCGATCGCGCCCCGTTCGTCATAGAGCCAGCATTCGCCGACCGCGATGCCATCCGTGGCGTGGTGGTTCACCACCTCGAAGCCGATCCATTCCGCGATCGGCAGGCGATGCAGATACAGCGTGACGTCGCTGTTGATGTAGCCGAGGCCCTGATCGCCGGCATTGGCGAAGGGGCTGGCGAAATCCGCAGCCACCGCCACCCGCACGAACGGCGTCAGGGCTGCGCCCGCGACGAAGTCGCGCACCTCGCCCATCCAAAGCCGTCGCGGGCCGATGGTGCCCATCGCGCCTGTGATTGGCCGCGTGGTCCATTTGCCGTTCATGCCGAGCCTGGGATCGGTGGGAACGGGAATGTCCGATGGCGCGGGCACCTCCCAGTTCGGCGGCGACCATACCGTACCTTGCGGGTTTTCGGTCCTGCGCAATAGCTGGCAGGAGGCGCGCGCCATGGCGACGCCGCCCGAGAGGAAATCGGCCTCGATCAATTTGATGCGCAGGCCGTCGCGGACCAGCCTCGTCTTGACCTCGATCGGCGCCAGTGTCGGCAGCCGGAACATGTCCACCGTCAGCCGCGCCGGCACGAAATCGTCGGCGCCGTGGCGCTGCTCGATCACGAAGGCCAGAAGGCCGATGATGACGCGGCCGTGCAGCGAATTGGGGTCCCACGGTCCGCGGGCGGCGTCGGTCGGGATGAAGGTGTCGCGATCGGTGGTGAAGAAGGGCTGATTGGTCATGGCGCGGGACCATGCCGGAATTTGCAGCGTTAAATCAAGCCTTCGAGACCCGGCTAGCGCCGCTCGTCGGGTCAGGGTCTGGCAGTGTGCGCGCGAATTGCCATTCTTCGCGCACGCCGTCGTCCGCCTCCGCGCCGATCGCCTTTGCCGCCAGCGCCTCAAATTCCTCCCGTCCCAGCAATTGCGAGAGCGCCCACACCGCGGCGCCGCGCACCAGCGCACTGCCGTCATTCGCCAGCCGTTCGGCCTCCGTGGCCAGGGCGCGATCGTTCGAGTTGCCGATCGCGATCAGCACGTTGCGCACAAAGCGGTCGCGGCCGATGCGCTTGACCGGGGATTTGGTGAATTGCGCGCGGAACGCCGCGTCGTCGAGGCGGGCGAGGTCGGCCAGCGACGGCGCGCGCAATTCATCGCGGGCGGCGAGCTTTGCCTCATGTCCTGTCTGCGCGAACTTGTTCCAGGGGCACACCGCGAGGCAATCGTCGCAGCCATAGATGCGGTTGCCGATGGCTTTGCGGAATTCGGGCGGGATCGGGCCCTTGTTCTCGATGGTGAGATAGGAGATGCAGCGCCGCGCATCGAGCTTGTAGGGCGCGGGAAACGCCGACGTGGGGCAGATATCGAGGCAGGCCCGGCACGAGCCGCAATGGTCGGGCTCGGCTTCGTCCTGCGGCAGATCGAGCGTCGTGAAGATCGCGCCGAGAAACAGCCACGAGCCGAATTGCCGCGAGACGAGGTTGGTGTGCTTGCCTTGCCAGCCCAGTCCCGCCGCCTGCGCCAGCGGCTTCTCCATCACCGCGGCGGTGTCGACGAATACCTTGACCTCACAGCCGGAACTGGCAACCAGCCATCGCGCCAGCACTTTGAGCCGCTTCTTGATCAAGTCGTGATAGTCATCGCCCTGCGCGTAGACCGAGATCGCGCCGCGCGTCCGTGCCTCCAGGATAGCGAGTGGATTCTGATCGGGCCCGTAATTCACTCCCAGCATGACGACCGAGCGCACATCCACCCACAGCGCGCGCGGATCGGTGCGGCGTTCGGGATGCGCGGCGAGCCAGTCCATGTCGCCATGGGCGCCGGCCTTGAGGAAGTCGCGAAAGTGGCGGCCGGCATCCGTGAGCACACCGGGAGCGGTAATGCCGATACAATCGAACCCCAGCGCGCAGGCCTCGCTTGCGAGCGCGGCTTTCAGATCGGCGGGCGAGAGCGCAGCGTTGGCGCTCAGAAGTCGAGATCCACGTAGGTGCGCGACGCCGGCACGCCCGCCAGCCATTCGCTCAGCAGCGGGCGGAACGAGGGTCTCGACTTCACCCGCGCGTACCACGCCTTTGCCGCGTCGTCCTCGCTCCATGGCACATCGCCCAGATAATCAATCGCCGAAAGATGCGCCGCGGCGGCGAGGTCCGCGAAGGTCAGCCGGTCGCCAGCCAGGAAGTTCCGCGTCCGTGCCAGCCAGCCGATATAGGCCAGATGATAGCGTACATTGGCCTTGGCCGCGCGAATCACATCGGCCGCCGGCGCGCCGCCGCCGTTTTCCTCGCTCATGAAGCGCTTGTAGATGCGCTCGGTGACCAGCGGATTGGAGGCCTCCTCGAAGAACTTCTCGTTGAACCACGCCATCAGCCGGCGCACTTCGATGCGTTCCGCCATGGTGGATGGTAACAGCCTGCGGTCGCCGAACTCGGTTCCATAGGTTTCATCGAGATACTCGGCGATGATGCCGGCGCCCGGTATCGCCGGCCGGCCCTCCGACATCAGCACCGGCGTCGTGCCCGCCGGATTGAGCGCCAGAAACGCCTCGCGCCGCTCCCAGACCCGCTCTTCCACCAGCCGCACATCGAGACCGTGTTCGCCCATCGCCAGGCGAATAAAGCGCGAATGCGGACAGAACGAATGATGAAACAGTGTGAACATGCGCCCTTGATAATTTTGCGGTGCTTAAGAAATCCTCACCGCCCGGAGGCGAGTCAGGCATGCAGCCCAGCATACCGCAATCGCGCGTCAAACTACCCATGCAGACGGAGGAGGCAACCCGTGTTTTTGCGTTTTTGAGATTGCGGCGAAGGGGCGAATAGGCGAGAAGAGCGCGGCTTTTCGACGAAATGGATCATAACGGACCCTGTCATGATGTCTGATGCATTGCGGGCGGTGATTCTCGGCATCATCGAGGGCGTCACCGAATTCCTGCCGGTTTCCTCGACAGGCCACCTGTTGCTGGCGGAACGGTTTTTCAATCTCGGCGAAGGCAATTTCTGGAACAGTTTTTCCATCCTGATTCAACTCGGCGCCATCCTGGCGATTGTCGTGCTGTATTTCGGCAAATTGTGGAGCGTGGCGCTCGGCATGTTCAGCAATGCCAGGGACCGGCGATTCGTCATCGGCATGGTGGTGGCGTTCCTGCCGGCGGCGGTGATTGGCGCCGCGGCCGGTCATTACATCAAGGCCTATCTGTTCAATCCGTGGGTGGTGTGCTTTTCGCTGATCGTCGGCGGCGCCGTCCTGCTGTGGGTCGATCAGCTCGATCTCAAGCCGCACGAACATGACGCCACGACGTTCCCGCTGCCGATGTATCTCTCGATCGGCTTCGCGCAGTGCCTTGCGATGATTCCCGGCGTGTCGCGCTCCGGCGCTTCCATCGTCGCGGCGATGCTGTTCGGCGCCGACAAGCATTCGGCAGCGGAGTTCTCGTTCTTTCTGGCGATCCCCACCATGATCGGCGCCTTCGTCTATGAATTCTACAAGAACCGCGCCGACATGAGCCTCGATCACACCGGCATCATCGCGATCGGATTCGTGGTGTCGTTCGTCACCGCGATGATCGTGGTCAAGACGTTCCTGACCTACGTTACCCGCCACGGCTTCACGCTGTTCGCATGGTGGCGCGTCATCGTCGGCACGCTCGGCCTGGTCGCGCTGGCGATGGGGAAGTAAGGCTCGCGGGACGCGCAGGCTGGGCGAAGGCGCATCTGCGCCGTGCCCACCGTTACAATTTCATACGGATGAGAAGATGGTGGGCACGCTTCGCTTTGCCCACCCTACGAATTCGGAAATCACGCGCCCCGGTGCGCGAACTGGCCGGTCTTGCGGAAGCGCCAGAGATATTGCGGGACGATGGCTTCCATCGAGTCCGGCGTGATTCCCAGCCCTTCGAGCGTAAGCCCGGCGGCCTTCGCCGCGTCCGACACCACATTGTCGGATCGCAGCAGCGTCACCTGATCCGGCGTCAGCTTGAAATCCCCCGGCGCGAACTGCAGGAACAGCGCCTGCAATTTCGCCAGCCCGAACGGCAACGGCATCAGCATGCGCCGGCGTTCGGTGACGTCGAGGATGATTTCCATGATCTCGCGCATGGTCAGCACTTCCGGGCCGCCGAGCTCGTAAGGCGCACCCGGTTTGGTCTTGCCGTCGACGGCGTCGGCGACCGCGGTCGCGACATCGCCGACATAGACCGGCTGCAGCCTGGTCAGGCCGCCGCCGATCAGCGGCAAGGCCGGCGACATCCGCGCCAGCGCCGCGAAGCGGTTGGTGAACTGATCCTCGGGGCCGAACACGACCGAAGGCCGCAGGATGGAGGCGGAGCGGATCGCCGCCAGCACCGCCTTTTCGCCCGCGGCCTTGGCGCGGCCATAACGCGAGGCCGAATTCTCGTCGGCGCCGATGGCGGAGACATGCACCATGCCGGCGCCGGCGGCGGCCGCCGCCTTGGCTACCGTCCCGGCGCCCGCGCCCTGCACCGCGTCGAAGGTCTGGGCGCCGCTCTCGGCGAGAATGCCGACCAGGTTGATGGCGGCGTGGGAGTCGCGCATCGCGGCCTCCACCGAGCCCGGGTAGCGCAGATTGGCCTGCACGGCGTGGATCTGGCCGACCCGGCCAAGCGGCTGCAGGTGCCCGGCCAGTTCCGGCCGCCGCACCGCGACCCTGATGCGGTAGTCGCGCTTGGCGAGCGCGCGGACCACGTGGCGTCCCAGGAAGCCCGACCCTCCGAAAACCGTGACCAGCGTGTCCAGATTCGATGCCATGGCGTCATTTCCTAGGGTCAAATTCGATCAACGGCGTAAGGTTTTAGCAATTTCGCGATACGCCAACCCGCCGCCGCTGTACAGCGCATTTGCGTCACAGTTTGCCAATTTGACAAGCGCGCAACCGATCCGTACTAACCGGCCCGGGCCCAGGTGGCGGAATTGGTAGACGCGCTGGCTTCAGGTGCCAGTGGCTTAACGGCCGTGAAGGTTCGAGTCCTTTCCTGGGCACCATCGGGGCCCAAGCCCGCAATCCAACATCATTCCGATCCCCGGATATGCGCCAGCAGCTTCACCGCGTGCTCGGCGCGACGAAGGGGCTCGAGGCTGCGATAGGTTCGCGCCAGCACCAGCGCGCCCTCGAGCTGGCTGAGAACCAGGGTGGCGGCCAGATCCGCATCGCCCGCCGGCATGCCGAACCGGAATAGCCCGCGTTTGATCTCGAGCTCCCATTTCTGGAATGCGTTGCGGGTGGCCTGGCCCAGCACTTCGGACTGCGCCGCGGTTTCCAGCGCGGTGGTCGCGATCGGACAGCCTTCCCTGTAATCGGAGCGCTCGAGATCCGACGCCATCGCGCGCACGATCCGCAGCAGAAAGCTCTCGGCGCTGTCTGACGCCTCGGCCGCACGGGCGATGCCCTGGCGCACGGCTTCCGCCGACAGCGCCAAAGCGGCCTCGCCGATCTGCTCCTTGCCCTTCGGGAAGTGGAAGTAAAGCGACCCGCGCGGAGAGCCTGCCGTGGCCAGAATGTCGTGCAGGGCGGTACCGTGATAGCCCTGCTGGCGAAACAGCTTCGCCGCCGCCGCCAGCGTTTTCCCTTTGGAATCAGATGCTTTAGCCATATTTCGAAAATATCAGTTGCAAATCGGTATGTCGACCTTCATAATATGTAGAACGACATACATACTCCCAATTTGGCCGTTCTCGCCACTGGGAAACGCGGATTCCCGAGCGCAGCTGGGGGAGGATCGATATGAAGCGGTCGCTCGATATTGCCGCCATCGTCCTGACCTCACTGTTGCTGCTCGGCTTCGCGGTATTGTCGCTCCGCGGCTTGATCGATCCGCAACCCGCCTCGGCCCGGTTCGGCGCCCCGGTATCGGATGCCGCCGGCGCCTGTTCTACCGGGTCTATCTTTCCCGCAATCTGGTCATCGTCGCTTCGGGCGCGATCTTCCTGGTCTCACGGCAGTGGACGGCGCTGGCCATTCTGATGACGATCACCGCGACGCTTCCGCTGTTCGACATGTCGGTGCTGTCGCTGAACGGCGTGACGCCGCCGGCATTTCACCCCGCCGCACTGGCAATGCTAGCGATCACCGCCGCGCTGCTGTGGCTGCGGGCTAGCACGGCCAGGATTTAGGCGCTCCCGGCGGCTGATCGACCGCTCGCCTCCTTTGGATTTGGGCGGTAGATTGGTCGCCGTCGATTCGACAAGGCCCGAGAGACCAAGACCACATGACCGTACGCCTGCACCGCGGCGATCTGCCCGATCTGTCCCGCTACACCGCCTCGGTGGCGATCGATACCGAGACCATGGGCCTGCACCCGCATCGCGACCGGCTCTGCGTGGTGCAGTTGTCGAGCGGCGACGGCAGCGCCGACGTGGTGCAGATCCCGAAGGATCACGGCAAAGGCCCTGCCGACGCGCCCAACCTGAAGGCGCTGCTCGCCAATCCGAAAATCACAAAGATCTTTCATTTCGCGCGGTTCGATCTCGCGGCCCTCTACAATGCTTTCGGCGTGATGCCGATGCCTGTGTACTGCACCAAGATCGCCTCGCGGCTGTCGCGCACCTACACCGATCGCCACGGCCTGAAGGATCTGGTGCGCGAGGTGCTCAACATCGATCTGTCGAAGCAGCAGCAGTCGAGCGACTGGGGCGCCTCGAGCCTGAGCGAGGCCCAGCTTGCCTATGCGGCCTCCGACGTGCTGCATCTGCATGGCCTGCGCGACAGGCTCGATGCCATGCTTGCCCGCGAGGGCCGTCTGGAGCTGGCGCAGGCCTGTTTCGAGTTTCTGCCGACGCGCGCCAAGCTGGATCTGCAGGGCTGGGACACCGAAGACATATTTGCCCACTCTTAAGGCCAGGCGCCGGAAAAGCGCTTTGCCGCGGCTGCCGCCCCGTTTCGGTCACACTGGTAACGCGAGGTCCCCCCTGCATTATCCGGCAGGGCCGGGTAGAATGGCTCATCACGCCAGTGCTTCGGAGCAGCGGTGAATTCGGTCCAGAACCCAGCGTATCAGGCGGGAATGGAGGCGCGCTTCGCGGTCGCGGCGCGCCACAGCCGGATGGTGCGGATCCTGCGCGTCGCGGTCCCGGCGGCTGTTGCGCTGGCAATGGCCGGCATCATCGCGGTGTCGGTCTTCAATCCGTTCCGGATGCTGCTGCCCAAGCTGCCGGTCGACATGGACAACCTCGTCGTCTCCGGCACCAAGATCACGATGGAGTCGCCGCATCTGTCCGGCTACACGCCGGACCGGCGGCCCTACGAAGTCTGGGCGAAAACCGCGACCCAGGACGTGACCGATCCGGATCACGTCGATCTCAGGACGCTGCGGGCCAAGGTATTGATGGAAGACCAGACCACCACGATTACCCTCGACGCCCGCAACGGGCTGATGGATACCAAGCAGCAAATACTGGATCTGCATAAGGATATCTTCTTGCAGTCCTCCACCGGCTATGAAGCGCGGCTGTCGCAGGCGCTTGTCGACATGGGCAAGGGCACGGTGACCTCGGAAGAACATGTCGACGTCAAATTGCTGAACGGAACGCTGTCCTCGGACAGGCTCCGGATTACCGGGGGCGGAGAGGTCGTGCGGTTCGAGGGCAACGTGGTGATGAATTTGGACAATCTGGGAGATCCCGCGCAGCCGGCGAGCGCTCCCGCGGAACCCGAGCCCGCGCCGGTCCATACCGCCAGGCCGAAGTCTTCGCCGGCCAGGACCGGCAGCCCCAGATGATTTTTCAGATGATGGTTTCTCCGCGCAGCAACTGGTTCAGCAAGGCCTGGTTCAGGCGGTTCGCGCAGGGCACCTGCGCGGTCGCATTCACGCTGGCGACGATCGGCGCCGGTGATGCCGGCGCACAGAGCGCGATGACCGGGGTTCCGAATGCGATGCAGGGTTTTTCGCAGAATCGCGATCAGCCGATCCAGATCGAGGCCGCCAGCCTCGAGATGCGCGACAAGAAAAAGGAAGCGACGTTCTCCGGCAATGTGAAGGTGGTGCAGGGCGACACCACCA
>JBAUUA010000737.1:0-5238 GCA_049582465.1 Bradyrhizobium sp.
GCGTTGGTCGGCGACAGGCAGGCGCCGAAATCGCGCAGGCCTTCGGTGCGCGCCCGCATGATGAACGCGGCCGGTCCGAACTGCTCGTCGAAGACGATGCCGTGATAGCCGGCATAGGGCTCGGTCAGCACCGGAAACTTTTGGGATGCGCGCCAGTCGAACCGGCCGCCGTCGACGATCGCGCCGCCGATGGCGATGCCGTGGCCGCCGAGCCATTTGGTGGCCGAATTCATCACGAGGTCGGCACCGAGCTCGATCGGCCGGCTGAGAAACGGCGTGGCGAATGTATTGTCGATCAAGAGCGGAATCCCGGCATCATGCGCGATTGCCGCGACGGCCGGGATATCCAGCACTTCGAGACCGGGATTGCCGATGGTCTCGCCGATCACGAGCCGCGTGTTGGGCTTGATGGCGGCGCGGAATTCCTCCAGCGCGCGCGGCTTCACAAACGTAGTGGTGATGCCGAAGCGCGGCAGGGTGTGCGTGAGCAGGTTGATGCTGCCGCCATAGAGCGAGGAGGAGGCGACGATATGATCGCCGGCGTTGAGCAGGGTCGCGATCGCCAGATGCAGCGCCGCCATTCCGCTCGCGGTGCAGACGGCGCCGACGCCGTTTTCCAGCGCGGCAAGCCGCTCTTCGAGCACCGCCGTGGTCGGGTTCGAAATCCGCGTATAGATATGGCCGGCGCGTTCGAGATTGAACAGCGCTGCGGCGTGATCGGAATCCTGAAAGACGTAAGAGGTAGTCTGATAGATCGGAACCGCGCGCGCCCCCGTGACGGGATCGGGGTGCTGGCCGGCGTGAAGGCTCAGGGTCTCGAAGGCGGGCGGCTTGGGTGCGGGCATGGCGATCTCGAAACACGATGCGGTTGGGCAGGGAACTGGCCTGCCGCACCATGTGCCACAAAAATTCTTCGATTGTTAGCCCAATGGTTGGCGCGGCCCGGCTTTCTTGCTGGCCCGAGCCGGCTTCGGCTAAAATTATTCTCTCGGTCAAGCGATCGGTGGTTCGACCATTTGCATGCGGCCATGTGGATTTCGATCGACGGCGCTTCAATCGCCATTCGGTGCGCATCGAATTGTTCTGCGTAATTTACGATTAACAATTTTGCACAAGGCGGACTGCGAGAAAAATGCGTCGCGGCAGAACATGATTTGACAATAAACCCATCGTCCCGGACGCACCGGGCAGCGCGCGCATTGCTATTTTCGTAGTGCACTCGACACGCGTTGCGAGCCACACCATCATCCTTTCATCGAATGATCGCGCAGCGTCGCGGCATTCTTGTCAGGAGATCATGATGAGGCGTCGGGAATTTTTGAAACTGTCTCTTGCAAGCGCGGCAGCGGCCGCGTTGTCGCCAGAGGCGCGCGCGCAAGCTGATATCAGCGAAATCCGCATCGGCTACCAGAAGAATGGCGTGCTCGTGATCGCACGGCAGCAGGCCGCGCTCGAGAAGCATTTTGCGTCCCGGGATGTCGGGGTGAAGTGGGTCGAATTCTCCTCGGGGCCGCCGATGCTGGAGGCGATGAATGTCGGCAGCGTCGATTATGGTGCGGTCGGCGATTCGCCGCCGATCTTCGCGCAATCTGCTGGTGCGGCGATCGTCTACGCGGCCGGCCAGCCGATCACCAACGGGCAAGGCATCCTGGTTCAGGCCAATTCGGCGATCCGCGGCATTGCCGATCTGAAGGGCAAGCGCGTCGGCTTCACCAAGGGCTCCAGCGCCCACAACGTCATCGTGCAGACGCTGGAAAAGGCCGGCCTCACCTATGCCGATATAACGCCGGTCTATCTGACGCCGCCGGATGCGGGGCCCGCTTTCGCCAATGGCAGCATCGATGCCTGGTCGATCTGGGATCCCTATTTCACGATCGGCGAGGTCAGGCAGAACGGCCGTATCCTGGTCAACGCCTCCGACATCGGCAAGACCAACTCGTTCTATATCGCCAACCGCGACTTTGCGAAAAACCACGGGCCGATCCTGCAGCAAATCATCGACGTGACGACCTCGGCCGCTTCGTGGGCCGAGGCGCACCGCGATGAAGTGGCCAAATCGCTGAGCGCCGTCACCGGCATTCCCGTGGATATCCAGACGGTCGCCGCAAATCGCGCGTCCTTTGCCGTCGGCCCGATCACCGACGACATCATCGCGACCCAGCAAGGCGTCGCGGATCGCTTCTTCAAGCTTGGTTTGATTCCAAGGCCGATCGTGGTTCGCGACGCGGTCTGGAAGCCGGTGCAGACCTGATCCTAACCCATTCACAGAGGACTTAATCATGCGTTGGTTTAAACGAGCGATCGCGGTTGCGGTGCTGTCGATGAGCACGGCGCTTGCCGGTGTTGGCGCCACCTACGGCCAGGACAAGGTCGTGCGCATCGGCTTCCAGAAATACGGCAAACTGGTGCTGCTGAAGGGCAGCGGCTCGCTGGAAGAAAAACTCCGGCCTCTCGGATACAAGGTTTCGTGGACCGAGTTCCCGTCGGGGCCGCCGTTGCTCGAGGCGCTCAATGTTGGCGCCATCGATTTCGGCATTGCCGGTGAAACGCCGCCGATCTTCGCGCAAGCAGCCGGGGCGCCGCTGGTCTACCTAGCCTACGATCCGCCGGCGCCGCAGGGGGAAGCGATTCTCGTTCCCAAGGACAGCCCGCTCAAATCGGTTGCCGAGCTGAAAGGTAAAAAGGTCGCGCTGAACAAAGGCTCCAACGTTCACTACCTGCTGGTGAAGGCGCTGGAGAAGGCCGGGCTGAAATATACCGATGTCCAGCCGGTTTTCCTGGCGCCGGCTGACGCGCTCGCGGCGTTTACCCGCGGCTCCGTCGATGCATGGGTCATCTGGGACCCGTATGAAGCCGCCGCCGAAGCTTCGACCGGCGCGCGCATCCTCGTCGACGGGACGGGTCTTGTCGCCAATCATCAATTCTATTTTTCGTCGAAGAAATTTCTGAAGGATGATGCCAAGGCGGTCGATGTCGTTCTCGAAGCGCTCAACGAGGCCGACAATTGGACCAAAAACAATATCGAGGCCGTCGCCGAACAGTTGAGCCCTTCGGTCGGATTGCCTCCATCCGTGCTTGCGGTGTCGCTGAAGCGTGAGTCATACGGGATTTTGCCAATCAGCGATGAGGTGATCGCGAGTCAGCAGCGCATCGCCGATACGTTCGTGGGACTGGGGCTGCTGCCGAAGGCCATCGCGGTTTCGGATCTTCAACGAAAATCGGTATCCTGATCATGACGATACACACCCCTTCGAAAGCCAACATCCTCTGGTTCCTGCCAACCCATGGCGACGGCCGCTATCTCGGCACCACGACCGGTGGCCGTGAGGTCAACTTCAACTACCTGCGCCAGATCGCGCAGGCTGCGGACCAGCTCGGCTATTTCGGCGTGCTGCTGCCGACCGGGCGCAGTTGCGAGGATTCATGGGTGGTGGCGTCAGCGGTCGCGCCCTGGACCGAACGGCTGCGTTATCTGGTGGCGGTGCGGCCCGGCCTGCAGTCGCCGAGCGTGGCCGCGCGCATGACGGCGACGCTCGACCGGGTGTCGAACGGACGGCTATTGGTCAATGTCGTCACCGGCGGCGATCCCGTCGAGAACAAGGGCGACGGCGTGTTCCTCGATCATGACGAACGCTATGCGGTCACCCGCGAGTTCCTCAACGTCTACAGCGATCTGCTGGCAGGCAAGACCGTCAATGTCGAGGGCAAACACATTCGCATCGAGGATGGACGCCTGCTGTTCCCGCCGGTGCAGTCGCCGCGCCCGCCGCTCTATTTCGGCGGATCGTCGGACGCCGGCATCGATGTCGCGGTCGATACCGTGGACAAATATCTGACCTGGGGCGAGCCGCCCGCGCAGGTCGCCGAGAAGGTCAACCGCGTGAAGGCGGTCGCCGCCAAACGGGGACGCAAGCTCTCGTTCGGCATCCGGCTGCACGTGATCGTGCGTGAAACCAACGCCGAAGCCTGGAAGGCGGCCGACCAGTTGATCGAGCACGTCACCGACGAGACCGTGGCCTCGGCGCAAAAGATTTTCGCCCGCATGGATTCGGTCGGCCAGCAGCGCATGGCGCAACTGCATGGCGGACGCCGCGACAGGCTCGAGATCAGCCCAAACCTGTGGGCCGGCGTTGGCCTGGTGCGCGGTGGCGCCGGTACCGCGCTGGTCGGCGATCCCCAGACCGTGGCGGCGCGGATCAGGGAATACCAGGACGTTGGCATCGATACCTTCATCATGTCCGGCTATCCGCATCTGGAGGAAGCCTATCGCTTCGCCGAACTGGTGTTTCCGCTGTTGTCGCTGCAACAGCCGAACAATGTGACGTCCATCCGTGCCAATACCGGGCCGTTCGGCGAAACCATCGCCAATGAGCACCGTCCGCTGGTGAAGGCATCGCAGTCATGAGCCTGATCGAAAACCTTCCCCGCATCCGAGCCTTGCGATTGCCGCGGGCCGACGGCCTGGTGCAGTGGATCGTGCCGCTGGCGATCCTTGTGGTCTGGCAGGCCGCGTGCGAGACCGGGCTGGTGCCGGCACGCGTGCTTCCGGCGCCTAGCGGCGTGGCGCTGGCCGGCTGGAAGCTCCTGCTGTCGGGCGAGCTCGTGCGCAATGTCTGGGTCAGCTTCTGGCGCGCCAGCGCGGGTTTTGTCATCGGCGGCGGCATCGGCTTTGCCTTCGGACTGGCCAATGGCCTGTCGCAGCTCAGCAACAAGCTCACCGACACCTCCTTGCAGATGGTGCGCAATATCCCGCATCTCGCCTTGATCCCGCTGGTGATCCTGTGGTTCGGCATCGATGAATCCGCGAAGCTGTTTCTGGTCGCGCTCGGCGTGTTCTTTCCGATCTATCTCAATACCCTGCACGGCATCCGCACCGTCGATCCGCAACTGATCGAGATGGGACGGATCTACGGCATGACCGACGGCGAATTGTTCCGGCGCGTGATCTTTCCGGGTGCGCTGCCGTCGATCTTCGTCGGCATCCGCTTCGCGCTCGGCATCATGTGGCTGACGCTGATCGTGGCGGAGACCATCGCGGCGTCATCGGGCCTCGGCTACATGGCGATGCAGGCGCGGGAATTCATGCAGATCGACGTCGTGGTGCTCAGCATCCTGATCTACGCTTTGCTGGGAAAGCTGGCCGATAGCGCCTCGCGCGTTCTCGAGCGGTTGACGCTGTCCTGGCATCCTGCCTTCCAGAAACATTAGAGAGGACACATGCAAGAAGCCCTTCGTTTT
>JBAUUA010000738.1:0-4036 GCA_049582465.1 Bradyrhizobium sp.
GTTCTGCGCCCCAAGCTCACAAAACCCTGCAATCTCGAAACCGCCCCTGAGCCAAATACTGACTCATGCCCAATGGCTTAGAAATTGTTCACGGACGACTACCAAGCTCGCGTCGCTGATCACTGACAACTACGTTCTGTTCCTGCTTTTTGGCAGCATCTCCGGATTCCTGCTCCTGTTCTATCCCGGCGCGACCTATGCCACGATTCAGTCGCTGGCAAAGCCGAATGCGCGCAGCTTCGCGTCGGCCGTGACCATGTTTTGCATCAACGGCGTCGGCATTGCAGGGGGCGCCTTCCTGACCGGCTGGCTGAGCGACCGCCTCGTGCCCGTGTTCGGCGCGGATTCGCTCCGCTGGTCGCTTGGAATCCTGTCGCTGCTGTCGGTCTGGTCTGCTGTCCACTACTGGCGGGCGTCGTATCACCTCGGACGGCGAGCCACCAAGTGAGTTAGGTCCTTGCGGCTTGCCCGCGAGGATCACTCGAAGAGATTTCTCTGTGTCGACAGGAGATGGTCACGCATCGCGCGGCTTGCATCGTCAGCCGATCGTCGCCGCAGCATCTCGCAGATCGTCCGATGGTGCGCGATCGAGATGCGCCGCTTCTCGGGCGTAATGGTCGCAAGACGCAGGGCGCGCCAGTCGCCGGTCGCTCGAGCGTTGTTGAAGGCGGTCACCATGCCGACGAGAATATCGTTGCGCGTCGACTCCGCGATCGCAAGATGGAACGCGCTGTCCCATCGCACCCAGTTCTCGTTGTCCCTGACCTCGGTGGTGCGACGCATGCACGTCTCGATGTTCAGGAGATCGGCCTCACTGGCCTTTACCGCGGCAATCGCAGCGATCGTGGGTTCGACTACCAGCCGCGCTTCAAGCACCGCGGCGGGACTGGCGCGTTCGATGCGGCGGTCGACGCCGGCAGGCGCAATGGCCCGGCGGCCCAGGAAAGTGCCGCTGCGCCGGCCGCGCCAGATCTGCCCCTCGAGCTCCATTCGCGTCAGGATCTGCCGAAGGGCGCGACGGCTGATACCGAGTTCGGTCGCCAGTTCCCGCTCGGGCAGGAGCCGATCGCCCTCCGTCAGCGCGTGCTGCTCTATGAAAGCATGCAGCGGGTTTGACTCTGCAGCCTCACACTGCTGATCAGTTGTTGCCCCTCTAGGCACGTCCGGCTCGCTATCTCGCGTATCGGTCAGGTGAGTATTGTGCGATCTTACTACCGCGGCAGTGAGCCGAATAATAGTATCTAAGCAACACAGTTCGAGCATCCTCGCACGCCCCTCGAGAATGATCGCAGGTGGAATCCGGCTATCAGCCGCTCAGGAAGGGCAAATGGCATCGAGAAAGTCCCGTAGAATAAGGCTTTCCTGCACACCGGGGTCTGTTGGTGTGGCTCTCGGGTGTAGCCCCAAGGGTAGCCCCATTTTGTCATCATCCTACCCCAAGCGAAGTCTTTTCTCTCGAATTCTGCGGAAGCGCGCCCAGAAGCTGGAGGCCAAGGGCAAGCCGGTCGACTTCAAGGAGCTGCTCCGGATGGAGCCCGACGGTGGCATCACCAACATCCGCAACACCTCAAGCGCCCAATGGAAGCGATGGCTCGCTCTGGATCAGCGCCCATTTGCAGGGCTGGCCCAAAGTCCAAATACCTGGTGCAACTGCACTTGAGTGACCGCGCCGCCAACAGTGCACTGGCGCTGCTTTTTTCTGTCGGCACAGCCTAACTGACCAAAATGTCGGTAGGCGAAGCCCCACGCGCGATCCGCGACGAACCGAAGCCGACGACCGGCTCGGCCTTCGGTCCGTTCCGCCATCCAGCGTTCACAGTGATCTGGACCGCCTCGATCGTCGCCAACATCGGCACCTGGATGTACACCGCCACCTCAGGCTGGCTGATGACTAACCTCGATCCCGATCCGCTGACCGTGTCGCTAGTGCAGGTCGTCAAAGGCGGGCCGAGGGCGAAAGACTTGGCTTGGCCGCCTGGGGCGACACATAACCGACGGTGTTTAGCGAGAGCGCAAGGCGGCGCGCCGGCCTAAAAGATTCATTTTATCTATTGCTTTTATCGCCGAGATGCATAACATATATTTCAGATACATCTTATTGCGTTCAGCAAACGCATGGAGCGTGACCGGAAGGCAGGATGATGACCCATGTCGTCACCGACAACTGCATCAAATGCAAATACATGGATTGCGTCGAGGTCTGTCCCGTCGACTGCTTTTATGTCGGCGAGAACATGCTCGTCATCCACCCCGACGAGTGCATTGACTGCGGCGTCTGCGTGCCGGAGTGCCCCGCCGAGGCAATCTTACCGGATACCGATATCGGGGGAGCGCCGCACTGGCTCGAACTCAATCAAAAGTTCGCAAATCTCTGGCCAAACATCGTGGCGAAAGGTGAACAGCCCGCCGATGCGGACGCCTGGAACGGTGTACCGAACAAGCTCGCCGAGCACTTCAGCCCGAAGCCGGGGGACGGCTGAGGCGGCCTGTATTCCTTTCGATCCGCCGCCGAGGTCGCCGGTGGTAGATCGATCGAATTCTTGAGCGACCAGAGGAGAAGCTAACGAATGTCCAGCACGAACGCAGACGCATCCATCGTCGATGTGCGAACGCTTCCGCCGGCTCAGCGCCACCAGAAGATCTTTCAGCTCGTGAATGAACTCGCTGCCGGCCGCTCGTTCATTCTCGTGAATGATCACGATCCGAAGCCGCTCTACTACCAGCTCGAAGCCGAATACCCGAAGCAGTTCGGCTGGACCTATGTCGAGAGCGGCCCGACGGTGTGGCGCGTGGAGATCGCGAAGCTCGCCAAAGCCGCCTGAAGGCGCCTCGGACGGGAGCGGGCGGGAACGCTTCGCTCCCTCCGATCCGGAAGACGAGAGGAAAGGCCATGATCGGCGCATCCCTGTCCCGATGGACCATGAGCTATTTCGCGGCGGCGCTGCTGGCGCTGATAGCCGCAGAACTGCTCATGGTCGCGGGCTTCGGATTTCCGAGCCACCCCATCGAGGCGCCCGAGACGCTGATTCTCGTTCACGTCGTTGCCATCGGCTGGCTCAGCCTACTGGTCTCCGGAGCGCTCATCCAGTTCGTCCCGGTCCTTGTTGCGAAGCCGCTGGTCCATCCCGAATTGCCCGTTGTCGCCCTCACGCTTCTGGTGCTTGGGCTGGCCAGTCTCGTCCTCGGGTTTCTCGGCATGGCCGGTCACTCCGTGGGTTTGGCGCCATGGCTGCCGCTCGGAGCCGTCGGCCTCACGTCAGGCTTCGTTCTCAATCTCTGGAATCTTGGCCGGACAATATGGTCGGCGCGCCCGATCGGTCTGCCCGCACGCTTCGTCGTCGGCGGTCTCCTGAGCCTCGCAGGCGTCGCCACGTTCGGGACCATCTTCGCCTTTACGCTGGGCGGGTGGACGACAAATCCCCTGCTCGTTCGTCTGACGTCGCAGGGCATTCCGCTGCATGCCGCGCTCGGCCTTGGCGGCTGGCTGACCTTCACGGCGATGGGCGTGAGCTATCGTCTGCTCGCGATGTTCATGCTGGCGCCGGAGGCCGAACATCGCACGAGCCGGCTTGCGCTGCTGGCCGGAAGTGCATCGATCCTGGTTCTCCTGGCCGGCGGACCGCTATGTCTCCTGGTTTTCGGACAAAGTGCGATGCATCCGCTGCTTGTCGCGCTTGGTCTCGCGATCGTCAGCCTCGCCCTCTACGGCTACGACATTGTCCGGCTCTATCGCACGCGCAGGCGGCCTAAGCTCGAACTCAACGCGCGCATCGCGGCATGGGCGCTCGGCATTCTCGGGCTTTCCGTCCTCCTGCTTTTGGCGGTGACGGTGCTCGGCGAGGCCAATCGCGGCATCGGCGCGATCACGTTCCTGTTTGCCTTTGGCTGGCTCACCGGGCTCGGCCTTGCCAAGCTCTACAAGATCGTCGCCTTCCTGACCTGGCTCGAATGCTACGGTCCGCTGCTCGGCAAGCGTCCAACGCCCCGCGTGCAGGATCTCGCCAACGAGCCCCGCGCCTTGTCCTGGTTCTGGCTG
>JBAUUA010000739.1:0-4854 GCA_049582465.1 Bradyrhizobium sp.
TCCGAATCCTCGGCATAATCGAGGTCGAGCACTGGGGTGCCGTTATAGATGCCGCAGGAGATCGCGGCGACGTTGTCGCGCAGCACGTTGGCCTTGATCATGTTGCGGGCCTTCATCCAGGAGATGCAGTCGGCGAGCGCGACCCAGGCGCCGGTGATCGAGGCGGTGCGGGTGCCGCCATCGGCCTGAATGACGTCGCAGTCGACGGTGATCTGGCGCTCGCCCAGGGCTGCGAGGTCGACGGTGGCGCGCAGGCTGCGGCCGATCAAACGCTGGATCTCGACGGTACGGCCGTTCTGCTTGCCGGCGGAAGCCTCGCGGCGGGTGCGTTCCAGCGTCGCCCGCGGCAGCATGCCGTATTCGGCCGTGACCCAGCCGCGGCCCTGGCCCTTGAGCCAGGGCGGCAGCCGCTCCTCCAGCGTGGCCGTCACCAGCACGTGGGTGTCGCCGAATTTGACCATGCAGGAACCCTCGGCATATTTGACCACGCCGCGTTCCAGCGACACGGCGCGCAGTTCATCCGGCGCTCGGCGGCTTGGGCGCATGGAAATCCTCCAGAATTCGGCAAAAAGCGTTGGCTCGCGGTGCTTGTAGGTGGGGGAAGCCGGAGCGGCAAGGCCTTTAAGCTGCCAATCGCCGCTTGTAACCGGGCCGCGAGATGGACAGATTAGGGGCAGGTTGAGGGAGTGCTTTGTGGCCCATCACGATCCCATCGGTCTGATCGCGCCGAATGCCGGGCTTGCCCAGCTCAACGAGCGCTCGCGCGAAATATTTCGTCAAATCGTCGAGAGTTACCTGGCGACCGGCGAGCCGGTCGGCTCGCGCAACATTTCGCGCCTGATCGCGGTGCCGCTGTCGCCGGCCTCGGTGCGTAACGTAATGGCCGATCTCGAGCAGCTCGGCCTGATCTACGCGCCGCATACCTCGGCAGGGCGGCTGCCGACCGAACTCGGCCTGCGGTTCTTCGTCGACGCGCTGATGCAGGTCGGCGATCTCACCGATGCGGAGCGCCAGTCGATCCAGAGCCAGTTGGCCTCGGTCGGCCGGGCGCAGTCGGTGGAAGCCGCCCTTGGCGATGCCCTGACGCGGCTGTCCGGCCTGACCCGGGCGGCGGCGGTGGTGCTGACCGCGAAATCCAATTCGCGGCTGAAACATATCGAATTCGTGCGGCTGGAGCCGGAGCGCGCGCTGGTAGTGCTGGTCGGCGAAGACGGCCAGGTCGAAAACCGTGTGCTGACGCTGCCGGCGGGGGTGCCGTCGTCGGCGCTCACCGAAGCCACCAATTTCCTCAATGCGCGGATCAGGGGACGAACCCTGGCCGAAGCGCGGCTCGAACTCGAAACCGCGCTGACGCAAAGCCGCGCCGAACTCGATCAGCTGACCCAGAAGGTCATCGCCGCCGGGATCGCGAGCTGGTCGGGCGGCGAGACTGACGACCGTCAGCTGATCGTGCGCGGCCACGCCAATCTTTTGGAGGACCTGCATGCGCTGGAAGATCTGGAGCGGGTGCGGCTGTTGTTCGACGATCTCGAGACCAAGCGCGGCGTGATCGACCTGTTGGGCCGCGCCGAGCGCGCCGAAGGCGTGCGGATTTTCATCGGTTCGGAAAACAAGCTGTTCTCGCTGTCCGGCTCCTCCACCATCATCGCGCCCTATAGCGATGCCGCCGGCCATATCGTCGGCGTCCTCGGCGTGATCGGGCCGACCCGTCTTAACTATGCCAGGGTGATACCGACCGTGGACTATGCCGCGCGGATCGTGAGCCGGATGCTGGGCGGCTGATCGCCCCCTAAGGCCGGGGCTGGTCGCGCTTGATTTTTGGCGCCTAAAGCACGATATCCGGGCCCAGCACCCCCATTCATTCCCAGCGATTTCTGAGAGGACAGTCGATGACCGATCCCAACCGGCAGAGCGGCGAACCGGCGAACCCGGCGCAGGGGCCGGAGCCCGTGGTTTCCAAGCCGTACATCATGCCCGACGATCCCGAAGTCGGAACGGCGGAATCGCTCGCCAGGGAAGTCGCCGAAACGCGCGACAAGATGCTGCGCACGCTGGCGGAAATGGAAAACCTGCGCAAGCGGACCAGCCGTGAAGTCGCCGACGCCCGCGCCTATGGCATCACCGGTTTCGCGCGCGACATTCTGGATATCGCGGACAATCTGCAGCGTGCGCTGGATGCGGTTCCCGCCGAGGCCAAGGCCTCCGCCGATCCCGGCATCAAGGCGTTCATCGAGGGCGTCGAGCTGACCGAGCGCTCGTTGCTCAACACGCTGGAAAAAAACGGCGTCAAGAAGTTCGACCCGATGGGCGAGAAATTCGATCCGAATTTCCAGCAGGCGATGTACGAAGTCCCCGACCCGTCGGTTCCCGCAGGCACGGTACTCCAGGTAGTGCAGGCCGGTTACATGATCGGCGAGCGCGTGCTGCGGCCGGCGCTGGTCGCGGTCTCCAAGGGCGGCGCCAGGGCCAGCGCGCCCGCCAACGGCAACGAGCCGAACAGCGCGGCCTAGACTTCGGTGGCTTCATCCTCAAGACGCGCGCAAGTGCGCGCTGCTCAGGCTGAGTCCGTTCCACGCGCCGTCAAAATCCAACCCCAGTCGAAATCGAGTCGGTCCCGTCAACTGCGCGGCTGAATCCCGTCGCGCACGGCGCGGAAGCGCGGGAACGCCTTGGTCCAGTCGTCGCGCGGGGCGCTGGCGATGATCCGCATGGTGCTCTGGCCGCCGAACCGCAGCCACTGCACGACTGTGACGGGGGTTGAGTCCTTGCCACTGACGGCATCCAGGCGGGTTTCATAGCCGGCCATGCCCTCGATGCGGATCGGCTCGGACATCGTCATGCGCGCGTCGCGGACGCCGGGGATCGAGGTGGCCGCCTGCTGGGCGAACCGGCCGCGGTCTTCGGGCTGCGCCGGCGTCGATCCGATCAGGCCGATCACCATGTAGGGGCCGAGTTCGAGCTGCTTGGTCTCCTCGGCATCGGCGAGCATGATGGCGGCGCCCGGTGCCAGCGTGCGCACATTCTTGAAATCGGCGAGGTCGGTGATCTTGAACGGCAACAGCCCGAGTTGCTCGTCGACCGGGACTTCCTTGCGGACCGCGGCGGAAGCAAACATCTGCCGCACGGCCTCGTCGGTGTAGATCTTCTGGGCATTCTCGGGCACCTGCACGGCGACGTAGCCGGAGAAGGTGGGACCCGGCAGGATCATCGAATAGCGCCGCACATTGGTGGCGCCGTCCTTGGCGTTTTCCGTGGTGTAATAGGCAACGCCGACCGGCGTCTCGATGGTCTCGGGCTTGATGGCCGCCGTGCCGGCCGGGTTGGACTTGAAGGCATTCGCGACCTCACCATAGGCCGCCACCGGCAGTTCCGTTACCAAAACCTTGACGCCGTGGTCCTCGGTCTCGAAGCCGGCGAAGGTCTTGGCTGGGACGAGGCCGACCAGCGGCGTCAGGCCGATCCGCACGCCCGGCGGAAAAACCGCATCCGCGGCCAGCGCGGGACGGAAGGCAAGGCAGGCGGCGGCAACAATCAGGGCAACAGCGGCGGTTAGTCGAATGGGATTCATGAAATTTTCTACTGGGTTTGCATTGAGGCCGTTCAGTGGTCGGCCGGCAGCGGCCCCCTGTCGGGACCTTAAAGCTTTGGCGTCCCGCTTTTAACGGTTTTGAGGCCCCGGCAACAGGCCATCGGGGCGCTTTCAAGCAGACCTGATCCGAGGCCTGCCCCGGACTTGATCCGGGTGGAGACCGCCGCCCGACCCGCGCCGATCCTGCCCGGCGGCCTGCCGCCGCGTTTTCCGTCCCGTCGGGGCGGACACTATCTTTCAAGGGCGGGGGTTTTCGTGGGCCAAGGTTGCGCTTCGGTCCTTGCAGGCCCACACCCCCCTCCTATATGAGGCTCACCGTCGCAATATCGCGAGCATTTGATCGTTTGGGGGTTTGGATTGGTGCGCCGTCAGGGCCCAGCCAACCTGCCGCAAAAAGAAGGATATGAGGACCATGGGAAAGGTCATTGGGATCGATCTCGGCACCACGAATTCGTGCGTCGCCGTAATGGATGGCAAGAACGCCAAAGTCATCGAGAACGCCGAGGGCATGCGCACGACCCCGTCGATCGTCGCCTTCAGCGATGATGGCGAGCGTCTCGTCGGCCAGCCCGCCAAGCGCCAGGCCGTCACCAATCCCGAGCGCACCTTCTTCGCCGTCAAGCGCCTCGTCGGCCGCCGCTATGACGACCCGATGGTCGAAAAGGACAAGAAGCTCGTTCCCTACAAGATCGTCAAGGCGTCCAACGGCGATGCCTGGGTCGAAGCCGACGGCAAGACCTACTCGCCCTCGCAGATTTCCGCTTTCATCCTGCAGAAGATGAAAGAGACCGCCGAAGCCCATCTCGGCCAGAAGGTCGATCAGGCCGTCATCACCGTCCCCGCCTATTTCAACGACGCGCAACGTCAGGCCACCAAGGACGCCGGCAAGATCGCGGGCCTCGAAGTGCTGCGCATCATCAACGAGCCGACCGCAGCCGCGCTGGCCTACGGCCTCGACAAGACCAAGACCGGCACCATCGCGGTGTATGACCTCGGCGGCGGCACCTTCGATATTTCCATTCTCGAAATCGGCGACGGCGTGTTCGAGGTGAAGTCGACCAATGGCGACACCTTACTCGGCGGCGAAGACTTCGACATGCGGCTGGTCGGCTATCTCGCCGACGAATTCCAGAAGGAACAGGGCATCAACCTGCGCAACGACAAGCTTGCCTTGCAGCGCCTGAAAGAGGCCGCCGAAAAGGCCAAGATCGAATTGTCCTCGACCACGCAGACCGAGATCAACCTGCCATTCATCACGGCGGACC
>JBAUUA010000740.1:0-9540 GCA_049582465.1 Bradyrhizobium sp.
GCCGAGGCCAGCGCCAGATGGACGCGCTGCGCGCCGCCCGTGATGCTGCGAGTCTCGGCGACGGCGACGAACAGCTGGAGATCGACCAGATCGAAACGCATCGCAAGTTCCCATCCAAGGTTTTGTCCAGATCGTCATTGCGAGCCAACGGGTCGGCGCGCCGCGCCGCACGATGACAGGGTCCGCGAAGCAATCCATGGCGCCACAAGCAGAAAGCTGGATTGCTTCGTCGCTTGGCTCCTCGCAACGACGGAGCCTGCCTTCGTTATATCCGAAGGCTGGCTCCGGAAGCTGCAGATTGTGCCGACGGCGCCGATCGGTCAATCTGTTCGGCATGTCCGAACCCATGTTGATTCTGGTCGCCGTCGCCTTCCTGCTCGCGGGCTTCATCAAGGGCGTGATCGGGCTTGGGCTGCCGACGGTGTCGATGGGCCTGCTCGCAGTCACCATGCCGCCGTCGCACGCGCTCGCCATCGTGATCGTGCCCGCCATCGTCACCAACATCTGGCAGACCTTCGTGGGTCCTTATCTGCGCGACATCATCCGGCGGCTGTGGCCGCTGATGGTGGGCACGGTGATCGGCATCTGGCTGAATGCGGGCATGTTGACCGGGCCCTACGCGCGCTACGGCACCATCGTGCTCGGCGTGCTGCTGGTGGTCTACGCGATCGTGGGCCTCAGCAAATTCAGCTTCAAGGTCGCCCGGTCGGACGAAAAATGGATCGGCGGCGTGGTCGGCGTCCTGACCGGCGTGGTTTCCGCCGCGACCGGCGTCCAGGTCATTCCCTCGATGCCGTTCATGCAGGCGATCGGCATGGAGAAGGACGAGCTGGTGCAGGCGCTGGGCGTCTTCTTCACGGTGGCGACGGTGGCGCTTGCCTTCAATCTCACCAGCGCCGGCCTGTTGAGCGCGGCGACCGCGCTGCCCGGCGCCGTCGCCATGGCGGCCGCCTTCGCCGGCATGTATATTGGGCAGGCGGTGCGCTCGCGGATGCAGGCCGAAGCGTTCCGCCGCTGGTTCCTGATCGCGATGATCTTTCTCGGGCTCTATCTCGCCGGCAGCGCGATCTACAACACGCTCGCGGGTTGACGAATTCTCCGGTTTCCCCCGATACCTCCAGTTCCGCTCTGATTTCCGCCGGAAACAGCGTGTTCAAGGCCATTGGATTTGGTCGGCCGACCACGTAGTACTATCCGGAGATTCTGGGAGCACGGGGAGATGGAAAGACGCCTGGCGGCCATCGTCTGCGCTGACGTCGCCGGCTATTCGCGCATGATGGGCGTCGACGAGGAAGGCACGCACGCCGCCTTCAAGGCGCATCGCAGCGCGATCCATCCGATCATTCTCAATCACGGCGGCCGGGTGGTGAAGAACACCGGCGACGGTTTCCTGCTGGAGTTTCCGAGCATCGTCGGAGCGGTCGAATCGGCGGTCGCGATGCAGGGGCTGATGGCGGAGCGGAACCAGAACTTGCCCGCCGATCGCACCATGCAATTCCGCCTCGGCGTCCACATGGGAGATGTCATCGCCGACGAGGACGAAGTCTTCGGCGATGGCGTCAACATCGCCGTCCGCCTTGAGGCAGTCGCCGCCCCCGGCGGCGTGGCCGTGTCGGCAAAGGCCTATCATGAGGCCAGCAGGCATCTCAGCGTGAGCCTGGTCGAGGCCGGAAGCCACCGCTTCAAGAACATCGACGAGTCGGTCGACGTCTGGACCTGGGAGCCCGGCGGGTCGGATACCCGCGACCGGGAACCGACGGGCCCGGCCGGCCTGCCCTCGCAATATCGAACCGCGATCGTGGGTGTGCTTCCCTTTGCCAACCTCAGCGATAGCGCCGACGAGTATTTCTCCGACGGTCTCACCGAGGACCTGATCCATGCGCTGTCGCTGCAGTCGTTCTACCGGGTGCTGAGCCGGAATTCGACGTTCGCCTTCAAGGGCAGGAACGTGAGCGCACGCCTGATCGCGCGGGAAATCGACGCCACCTACCTGATCCAGGGTTCGGTACGGCGTTCGGGGAGCAAGATCCGCGTCACCGCCGAACTGATCGCCCCGGAGAAAGGCGAGCAATTATGGACCGGCCGATACGACAGGAACATGGGCGATCTGTTCGCGCTGCAGGATGAACTCACGACCGATCTGTCTGCGGCACTCGCCCCGGAGATCTATCGCGCCGAAGCTTCCGCCCCTGCCCGCTCGTCGTCGTCCACCGATGTGACCGCATGGGACCGGTTCCTGAAGGGGCTGTCCCATTATTATGGGCAGACCAAGGAGGACTTCGAAGTCGCCATCGCCCGGTTCAGGGAGGCGATGGCGCTCGACCCGACGCTCGCCATCGCACGCTCCTATCTGGGCACCATCCTGGTGCAGGGCGTGCAGTATGGATGGATCAAGAGCACGCGCCCATTGTGGGCCGAGGCCATGGAGCTCGCCAAAAGCAGCGTCCGGCTCGATCCCCGTTCATCGTTTGCGTTTTCGATCCTGGCCTATGTGCATGCGCTGGAGGGCGATTACGAAGCCGCGCTGGAGGCGGCCAAACGGGCGGTCGAACTCAATCCCTACGACATGGGCGCCTGCGGCGTTCTCGGATTCTGTCACCTCGTCGTCGGCGAGCATCGACAGGCGATCGAGCTGTTTTCGATGGCCGTGCAGAAGGGCACCAGCGATCCCCGATATCAATGGGCGGCGCTGAACGCGTTCAGCCACTACTCGCTGAGACAATATGATGCCTCGCTGTCCTGGGCGCGCGAGGCGCTTTATTCGAACCCCACTCATCTTCAGGTGCTCGCGGTGCGGGCGGCGGCGCTGGCGCAGATGGGGCGAAGCGAGGAAGCGGCCAAGGCAGCCGAAGCCCTCCTTGCCAATTTTCCCGGACTGACCGTCGAACGGCATTTGAGGAATTTCCGCTGGAAAAATCCCGCCGACATCGCCCATTACCGCGAGGGGCTTTTGAAAGCCGGCATCCCATCGACCAAATTGACTCTGGTCGGGTCGAACTTTCAGCTCAAATCAAATGGCTAGGCCTCGTCGGATCGAACGACGCGCCACCGCCTCATCCTGACCATCAATCGATTCGGATTTGAATTCAGCCAGAACTCGGATACATCTTAAAGTAGAGAGACGCTACCGAACTCGCCTTCTGGGGATTTCGTTCGCGCATTTCAGGAATCGATACGTTTCAGGATTGTCAGCCATGCCAGACCATAGCGCCAACAGCACTGCAAGCGACGCGCCCGGCCAGCCGATCCCCGTCTCGCCCGACAATCCCTGCCCCTTCCTGCGCGCGGCCGTGGCGGCCGGCTTCGTCGACGGCCATGTCGTGCCGTTGACAAGGCTTTCCCAGACGGTCGAGGCCGCCAGCGGCGAAACGGGGCTCAACAAGAGGCTGGCCGGCCTCAAGACCCGCCTCGTCGCGCTGGTCGCCAACGGACTTGGTCCGCTTCGCCTGCTGCGCAGCTGGTGGTCCGGCGCCGTACTCGACGCCTTGCGCGACGGTCCGCTGGACAAGCACGGCGTTGGCTCGCGCATCCTCGATGTGACCGCGCACGTCAACGAGGCGGAACTGGCGCGTCTCGCCGAATTCGGCAAGGACCGGCAAGACCCTTCCGGCGGATCCGAACGCGGACTGACATCAGCGGAAATCGTGGCCTACATGGATGCGAATTTCGAACGCGCCAAGGGCAAGCGGCGCTGGATCGACCGCAAGCTGATGGAGGGCGAATGGCCGATCCTGCTGCGCATCATGGGCAAGGGCGAAGGCGACCAGCGCTATCTCAGCGTGGCGGAGGTCAGGACGCTGTTCGTCGAGAGGCGGCTGCCTGAGCGGATCAATGCGCGCCTGCGGGCGCAACCCGCACCGGCCGGCGGCGTGTTCGGCAAGCTCGTCAAAGCGGGAATCGCGGTCATCGCCATCATCGGCGCCGCGATCGTGGCGATTGCCGAGTTTCCCGACGAGGTCGGCAAGATCGTGCCGCCGCTCGCGCAAGTGCTGCCGTCTCCCCTGCCCGACCGCGGTCCGACCAGAGCGGCGTATTGGCTCGACCAGAACTGGTCGACCGAAGACCGCCACTGGTTCCATCATGCGAGCCAGGGCACCGCGACCTTTCCGGTGCCCTACGCCTGGTTCATTGCGCTGGAACAGCCGGGCCTTCATCTGGTGAGCCGGCCCGGCCTGCTCAGCGATAGCGATTATCTCGAACGGTTCGGTTTCCTCCCCAGCCCGAAATCCATCCACGCCGACGCGCCGACGCTGCGCCGCTTCGGCTATGCGCCCTCGCCCGACGCCACGACCGAGCCGGCGCCGGACAACGTCTTCGGCCTGCGACCGACAGCGGTCGAGAATTTCGACGGCCTGCCCGTCGGCTTCGCGCGGCTGACCGGCGTCGCCAATCCCGGCACCGGGCAGGGCGAACCCGACCGGATCGGACTGACCTGCGCGGCCTGCCACACCGGAAGCATCCGTTACAAAGGTACAAGCGTGCGTTTCGACGGCGGTCCCGCCATGGTGGAGCTGCGCAAGCTCGAAAGCGCCACCGGCCTGTCGATTCTCTACACCTTGAAAGTGCCGGGCCGCTTCGGCCGGTTCGCCGCGCGCGTGCTCGGTCCGGACGCCGGGCAAGGCGAGCGCGACAAGCTCAAGAGCGACCTGGCCGCGGTCGGCAATTACCTGCTCAATCAGAAGCAGATCTACGACACGACCATCAAGAGCAAGGGACAGAAGGACACCGACGAAGGCTTCGGGCGGCTCGACGCGCTGAACCGGATCGGCAACCAGGTTTTCTACACCGATCTGGCGTTGGGCGGCCTCTCCCGGCTTGAAAACAACCTGCACGCCGATGACGCGCCGGTCAGTTTCCCGCCGATCTGGACCGTGCCGTGGTTCTGGTGGGCGCAATACGACGCCTCGATCGAGCAGCCCTTGATCCGCAATGCCGGCGAGGCGCTCGGGGTTTCGGCACTGATCAATCTTTCACCCGACCATCCACCGGAGGCGCTGTTCCGCTCGTCGGTGGCGCTGGAAAATCTCGTTCGCATCGAGGCGATGCTGCGCGGCTCCGATCCGTTCGCCCGGGATCCGAAAGGCTTTGGCGGGCTGACATCGCCGAAATGGCCGTCAAAGCTCTTCCCCGACGACCCCGCCTGGAAGATCAAGCCCGAGCGCGTCGCCAAGGGCCGCGCGATCTATGCCGAGATCTGCGTCGAGTGCCACCTCGGGCCGGTCAATGACCCCGCCTTCGACGCGCAATTCCCCGACAAGAGTTTTTGGGCTTCGAAACAGTGGGACCGCGACCCCAAAGGCGCGGTGCTCAACCCCGTCGAGAAGGGCGCGGCCGGCATGGGAACGGACCCCGCGCAGTCCAACGTGCTGGCGTTGCGGCAGGTTCAGGTGCCCGGCTTCCTCAACCTGCAGCCGGCGGAGGATCTGGGAGCGCAGTGGAAATGCAAGGATTTGCCGACATTCTCATCGACCGAGATGCCGTTCGCCATCGCCCTGATGATCGTGGTGGACAAGGTTTCCAGGAAATGGATGAAGGACCGCGACGTCCAGGAGCCGGCCCTCACCGAGCTGTGGGGCCAGCGCAGCAACTGTCCCAACCCCGCATCGAAACTAAAGCCACAATATCGCGCGCGGCCGCTGAACGGCGTCTGGGCGACCGCACCCTACCTGCATAACGGTTCGGTGCCCTCGCTGTACTGGATGCTCAAGCCCGCCGCCGAGCGTCCCAAACAATTCTGCATGGGCGCGCGCGACTTCGATCCGGAGCAGGTCGGATTCCACGTGGACGCAGGTGAAGCGCCGAAGTGCAGCAACGGCGAGACGCTGTTCTCGACGACGGACGCCGACGGCAACGCGATCAACGGCAACAGCGTGCTTGGCCACTCGCTGGAAGGAAAGCCGGCGACGGGCGTCATCGGCCGCATGCTGACCGACGAGGAGCGCTACGATCTGATCGAATATCTGAAGACGCTGTAGCCGGATTATCCATTTCGCGGCAGGCGCCGTGGTGGAGATCTGGTAGTCTGCGCATCCGGCCTTGGCGAGCCCCGGAGAAGCCGAAATGCGCAAACAGGTCGTGGCATGTTTTGCTCTGGCCACCCTCGTCACTGCCGTTTGCGCCCCGACCATTCGCGCTGCGGCAGACGAACTGGTCAGGTTCGACACTACGCCCTACATCATGGGGCAGATCCAGCAGCGCCAGGCTCGCGAGCGCGGCCAAATGCCTGCCAACGTGCCGGGCGCCACCATTGAAGCTTACCTGTCGAAACCTGAGGGAAGCGGTCCATTTCCCGCCGTCGTCTATCTCCATGGCTGCAACGGGCTCTCGACAATTGCCCGCCAGCGGATGGCCGAACTCATAACGGGCTGGGGCTATGTCTCGCTGGTGGTGGATAGCTTTGCCACCCGTGGCATCCAGGAATCCTGCCACGAGCTGGTGCCTGCCCGGCAGGGCGACGCACTGGGCGCGCTGACCTATCTGTCGAAACTTCCCTTCGTCGACTCAAAGCGAATTGCGGTGATGGGATCGTCGCAGGGCGGCATCGTCGCGTTGCAACTGGCCTCAACGCATGACGTCAAGCTCTTCGCAAGTCCGGATGGACTGACCTTCAAGGCCGCCGTGGCCTATTATCCCCTGTGCGGCGTTGCCACCCAAGAGCTGAACATTCCGACCCTCATCCTGATCGGCGAACTCGACGACTGGTCACCGGCGAAAGACTGCGAACGCTGGATGCAGTGGCGCGCAGGCAACGGGGCTCCCGTCAAGCTGGTTGTCTATCCCGGCGCCTATCACGCCTTCGACTTCCCGAGCCTGGGCGATGGAAGACTGTCATTCGGGCACTGGCTCAAATACGACGTGGAGGCGGCCCGGCGCTCCGTTCTGGAAGCACACGACTTCCTGGCCACGCAACTCGGGCCTGTACCGTGACGTCGTAAGTTCTCGAACTATTCTTGAACGATCCGCCTACTTGAACAGCGGCGTGCCCGGCACGAAGGCGTCGAACGCCGCCCAGAACTGCGCGCGGTAGCGGTCCTGCTCCTGCAGGATCTCGTGCTTGGAGCCGGCGATGACCAGATGCGAGCCGGCGCGCAGATGATAGGCGAATTCCTCGATCGCCGGCGTCGACACGATGGTGTCGTTGCTGGCGGCCAGCATCAGGATCGGCTGGCGGATTTGCGAGGGATAGTCGGAGGCGCGAAAGCCGTTCATCGCACGGAACGCGGTATCGGCCCAGGCCACCGTCGGCGAGCCGATGCCGAGGGTGGGGTCCTCCTCGAGAATCGCGGCGTTGCGGGCGAAGCGCACGGGATCGCTGGTGAAGGGATTGTTGACGAAGGATTCCGAGCCGGTCAGCGCGTCGTTGCCACCGGGAATGTAGCGGCCGCCCTGGCCGGTCAGCCGCAGGAAGCGCAGAAAGAGGCGCGTCGGCAGCGCGGTGCGGTAGCCCGGCAGATCGATCATCGGCGCCGACAGCACCATGCGGTCGAACCAGCGCTTTCCGGCATGGGCGACCCGCAGCAGCACCGCGCCGCCCATCGAATGCGCCAGCGCGAAATGCGGCGGCGGACAATCCGGCAGCACCACCTGCTGCACGAAAGTCTCGACGTCGACCTCGTAGTCGGAAAAATCGCGCACATAGCCCTTGCGCGGATCGCGCAGCCGCCGCGACGAATGGCCCTGCCCGCGCCAGTCGATCATCGCCACCGCGAAACCGCGATCGCGCAGGTCACGCACGGTCTCGAAATATTTCTCGATCTGCTCGCTGCGGCCGGTGAAGACGCAGACGGTGCCTTTTCGATTGGCCGGCGGCGCCCAGCGCGCGAAGCGCAATTCGGCCCCGTCGGGGGTCTTGATGGTGCCGCTGACGACGTTCTCCGGAACGGGATTGGCTGGGATCGAGACGAGCGTCATGGGGAGCGGACCGGCTAGGTAAAAGGTGCTGGAAATCAAGGGCGGGCAAGGGCGGGAATGCGAAAAAAGCGGCAAATCCCCGCTTCTTGAACGCGGTCGGGCCCCTCCCATATCACCTTCGTGCAGGCCGCTACCAGTGTTTCGGCGAAACCGGACGCTCAGGCTGCACATGGACGAAAGCCCGGCCCGATTGGCGGGCGGGTTAACCCACAGTCGCTCAATGGAGGACTTAAACCATGCGTACTTACGACCTCACCCCGTTTTACCGTTCCACCGTCGGCTTCGACCGGTTGTTTTCGCTGCTTGATCGCGCGACCCCGGACGGCAGCGCCGGCTATCCGCCCTACAATATCGAGCGCACCGGCGAGAACAGCTACCGCGTCACGGTCGCGGTTTCCGGCTTCTCGCAGAACGAGCTTTCGATCGTCGCCAAGGAAAACACGCTGACGATCAAGGGCGAAAAGACCGCCAATGTGAACAATGAGGGCAAGGCCGAGGTGCTGTATCGCGGCATCGCCGCGCGCGCCTTCGAACGCGCCTTCCAGCTCGCCGATTTCGTGGTGGTAAAGAACGCCTCGCTCGAGAACGGCCTGCTCCACGTCGATCTCGTTCGCGAGATCCCCGAGGCCAAGAAGCCCCGCAGCATTCCGATCACGACCGGCGCGCCTGCGCCGCAGGTGGTCGACGGCACGACCGAGAAAGCCGCCGCTTAAGCTGCGGCCTGTTTTCAGCAGATATTGGCTGAGACAGAAGCGCCCCGGGAAACCGGGGCGTTTTTTCGTGCCCATCCGTCGGCTCCCGGCTGGCGCTTGCCAGTTCGCACGAATCCGCGAGGTCACCCGGCATCGATCGTCTTGCAACGAGAAGGGCGAAAACCCTTATGAGGCCGAGCCCGCCAAGGGCGAAAGCAAATTGATGGAGTTGGTCGATGAAAATAGCTCAGGTCGCTCTCGCGTTCGCCGTCGCGGCGCTCGCTGCAACGGCGAGCGGATTTGAAGCGCGCGCGCAGACTGCCGCACCGGTCCAGGCGCGCAACGTGGTGCTGGTGCACGGCGCGTGGGCGGACGGATCGAGCTGGGCCGAGGTGATTCCGTTGCTGCAGGCCGCCGGGTTGAACGTCACCGCCGTGCAAAATCCCCTGACGTCGCTCGCCGATTCCGACGCCGCGGCCCGCCGGGCTTTGGCGCTGCAGGATGGCCCGACCGTGCTGGTCGCCCACTCCTGGAGCGGCACCGTGATCAGCGATGTCGGCACCGACCCGAAGGTCACGGCGCTTGTCTACGTCGCCGCCCGCGCTCCCGACGCGGGCGAGGATTTCGTCGCCCTTTCGGGCAAGTTTCCGCAAGGGCCGGCGCGGGCGGGCGTCCAGACCCATGACGGTTTCACCGAATTGTCCGAGGATTCCTTCCTCAAATATTTCGCCAATGGGGTCGAGCCCACGAAAGCGAAGGTGCTCTATGCCGTGCAGGAGCCGACGGCGGCTGCGCTGTTCGGCCAGCGAACCAAGGCCGCCGCCTGGCACTCCAAGCCGTCATGGTATGCGGTGTCGAAACAGGATGGGACCATCAATCCCGACCTCGAGCGCTTTTTGGCCAAGCGCATGAAGGCGACCACGGTGGAACTCGACGC
>JBAUUA010000741.1:0-1516 GCA_049582465.1 Bradyrhizobium sp.
CGCATCGCGCAGATCCTGCAGCGCCGCGCGCTCGGTATCGGCCGGCTCGCGGAACTGCTTGGTCGGCGCCACGAAGTCGCGATAGTAGTTGATGGCGTAGCCGACCATCGCATCGAGCTTCGGATGGGTCTGCGGCGTAACGCCCGGACGATAGCGGCCGATAAAGCCCCACAGGGTGGCGGCGTTCTCCGCATTCGACGACGACACCAAGGTCAGCAGAAGCTGGAAGGTGACGGGCATGTCCGCTCTCGGCGGATGGCCGGCATGGATGTGCCAGACCGGATTCTGAAGCTGCTGCTTGCCGTCCTGCCGCGGATAGCCCTCGAGGAATTGCTGGTAGTCGTCGACGTTGCGCGGGATCACGTCGAAATACAGCCGCTTGGCCGACTTCGGCTCGCGATACATGAACAGCGACAACGATTCCGGCGAGGCATAGCGCAGCCATTCGTCGATGGTCAGCCCGTTGCCCTTCGACTTCGATATCTTCTGGCCCTTTTCGTCGAGGAACAGTTCGTAGTTGAAACCTTCCGGCGGCAGGCCGTCGAGCGCGGCGCAGATCTTTCCCGACAGCTTGACCGAGTCGATCAGGTCCTTGCCGGCCATTTCATAGTCGACGCCGAGCGCCGCCCAGCGCATCGCCCAGTCCGGCTTCCATTGCAGCTTGCAGTGTCCGCCGGTGACCGGAAGCGTGACCCGCTCTTTGGTCTCGGGATCGTCATAGGAGATGGTGCCGGCCTTCGCGTCATGCTCCACGATCGGCACGTAGAGCACCGCGCCGGTGCGCGGGCAGATCGGCAAAAACGGCGAATAGGTCGCCGCACGCTCTTCGCGCAAGCTGGGCAGCATGATCGCCATCACCTTGTCGATGCGCCCGAGCATCTTGAGCAGCGTCGCGTCGAACCGTCCCGACTTGTAGTATTCGGTCGAGCTCGCGAACTCGTAGTCGAATTCGAACGTATCGAGGAAGGCGCGCAGCCGCGCGTTGTTGTGCGCGCCGAAACTCGGATGGGTGCCGAACGGATCCGGCACCGTGGTCAGGGGCTTGCCGAGATGCTTTTCCAGCATCTCTTTGTTCGGCACGTTGTCCGGCACCTTGCGCAGGCCGTCCATGTCGTCGGAGAACGCCAGCAGACGTGTCTTGATCTTGTCCTCGGTCAGCACGCGGAACGCATGCCGCACCATGGTGGTGCGCGCGACCTCGCCGAAGGTGCCGATATGCGGCAGCCCCGACGGTCCGTAGCCGGTCTCGAACAGCACCTCGTCCTTCGGTTTCTTCTTCAACCGTGCGACGATCGCCTTCGCCTGTTCGAACGGCCAGGCGTTGGATTGTTCGGCGAGCGCGCGCAGATCGCTTGGGCTGGACATATCTCAGAAGTCTCCGGGACGCGGAACCTAGCGGGTCCGCGCATAAATGCAAAATTTAACCGTCATTGCGAGCCAACGGGTCGCGCGAACGCGCGCCCGATGACAAGCTCCGCGAAGCAATCCATCGGGCAACAAAGGAAGTGTGGATTGC
>JBAUUA010000742.1:0-6820 GCA_049582465.1 Bradyrhizobium sp.
CCTCCACGCTGCGCGAGGGCGCGATGATCGCGCGCCGTATCCTCGATGTCTGCCGCGCCGATGCCGAGGCCTGCGTCGGCGATGAAATCCCGATTTCGCTCTCGATCGGGGTCGCGCAATGGAACCGCGAGATAGGCCCGCACCCGGACCGGCTGATGGCTGCGGCCGACCACGCGCTCTATGCCGCCAAGAAGGACGGCAAGAACCGCCACGCCGCCTACGATCCGGCGCCGCCGCTGGCGCCCTCGCACGAGCCGATGTCGCAGGCGTCGCTGCGCAAGCTCGCCTGAAGCGTGCTATCCAGCGCGTATTCCGCAAAAGTGGGTACCGGTTTTGCGATCAGAATTCGCGCAACTTAAAATGAACCTCCGCCTGCTGATGACGGCGCTCTGCGCCCTCGCGATCGCTATCCCGGCCGCCGCACAGACGCCAGATCTCGCGGCCATCGCGCGCTCGTCGGGAACGCCTGACATTCCGGGGCTGAAGATGGTCTGGCTGGCGCCGTGGGGAGACGTTGCAAAGGCTCATCCCTGGCGCAACATCATCGTGCACCAGACCGAGGGCCCGGCCGGCTCCGCGCGTGGCGGCGCCGAGGCACAATCAAAAAATCCGACGCGGCGCGGCGTCACCGTCTGGATGGAGACCGACGGCACGGTCTATTGGGCGGTCGCGGAAAATCTGGTGCCGACCCATGGCGACGGCGCCAACCGCAACGACAACAAGTACATCGACAACGGTCCGACCTATCATCAGGTGATCGGCAATGTCTCGATCGGGGTGGAGTTCGCCGGCAATTATCCCGACGTGACGCGGCCCGCCACCGAAGCGCAGATCGCGGCATGGCGGATTCTGGTGAAAGTGCTGCGCGCGCGCTATCGTATTCCGCTCGATCATGTCTACGCCCACAACTGGATCGACTTCAAGGACGCGCGCTATTGCGAGGGCTGCGCGCTGGCGACGTTGGCGAGAGAGTGGGGAGAGTAAGGTGACCGTTCAGACCGGCTGCGCCATCCAGCGGAAGATGCGCCGGATCAGGCCCGGGCGCCGCCGGCGCTGCTCCGCGTCCTGCGCGGTCTCGTCCTCGGCGATGCAGCGATCGTAAAAATATTTGAGGAAGGTCATGTCGTTCGGCTCGGTCACCGTAAAGCTGTCGTCGCCGACGAACACCGTATAGGCGTAGAAAAACGGCCCGATGAAAGGCACCGAGGGCGGCGTGGCGCGGTCCTTCGAGATCACGAACTGCGCGGGCTCGAGCCCGTGCGCGATCATGGCCTGCTCGAGCGCCGGGACCTTGCGCATGAACTCGGCGGAAAACCCGCCGACGGTTGATTGCAGCGTGATCGACATGGCTATCCCGCGAGCACGTCTCGCCTGTCTTGGTCGGCGGAGCCCACCACCGGGTTCAAACAGCCGGGGATTCCAGCCCCTTGGCGCCTCGCCCGCGCCACTATAGCGTCCGCCGTAGCAGGGGGTATTGCATCATGTCGGCATCATTGATCTCGCCGGTTGTCACCGGCCACCGGCGGCCGTTTCGCGCGCGGGACCTGAGGGCCTTTGCATTTCCGGCCATCGTGCTGTTGCTGTGCACCTCGCTCCTGGTCGCGCTGGAGATGCCGAGCAAGCCGTTCCTGGAGAAGAATAGTTTTCTGCTGTCATCGGCCGGTTTCCGCGTAAAACTCGCCAATGACGCCGCCGGGCAAAAGGCGCTGCACGCGCTGCCGGCGCATCGGTTCGTGATTCATCGGAACGGCGGCAATGTCCGCTATCTCTATGCCGAGCCGAGCCACTGCGTCTGTATCTTCGTCGGCACCCAGGCCAACTACCAGGACTACCGCGACATCCTCGGCCGGGGATTGCCGCAGGCCGACGACGTGGCGCCGGATTACAAGACCCAGGCGAGCGCGCTGCTGTATGGCGATCCCTATGACTGGGACAATCTCAACGAACCCGATAGCCTCGCGGAATATCTGCGGGATTATTATTGAGGAAGCCGGAGTAGTTCTTGCTCCAATAAAAAAAGCCGGCGTTGCCGCCGGCTTTTGTCTCGTCGTTCAATCCGCCTTTATCAGTGCGCGGCTTCGAGCGCCGCCGCTTCCTGCCGGGCGATTGTGCCCTTTACGGCCGACTGCACCTTCTCGAAGGCGCGGACTTCGATCTGCCGCACGCGCTCGCGCGACACGCCGAATTCGGCGGCGAGGTCTTCCAGCGTCATCGGCTCTTCCGCCAGACGCCGCGCCTCGAAGATGCGCCGTTCCCGCGGGTTGAGCACGCCGATGGCGCCGTTCAGCGCCTGCCGGCGATGATCGAACTCCTCGTGCTCGGCCATGATGGCTTCCTGGTTGGGCGAGTTATCGACCAGCCAGTCCTGCCATTCGCCGGCTTCGCCGTCGTCGCGGATCGGTGCGTTGAGCGAGGCATCGCCGCCGAGCCGGCGGTTCATGTCGATCACGTCCTGGTCCGTGACGCCGAGGCGCTTGGCAATCAGCTTCACCTGGTCGGGGTGAAGATCACCCTCGTCCAGCGCGGAGATCTTGCTCTTCGCCTTGCGCAGGTTGAAGAACAGCTTCTTCTGGTTCGCGGTGGTGCCCATCTTCACGAGCGACCAGGAACGCAGGATGTACTCTTGTATTGAGGCCTTGATCCACCACATGGCGTAGGTGGCGAGTCGGAACCCTTTATCGGGTTCGAACCGCTTCACCGCCTGCATCAGGCCGACATTGCCTTCCGAGACGACCTCGGAAATCGGCAAGCCGTAGCCGCGATAGCCCATGGCGATCTTGGCCACGAGCCGGAGATGGCTGGTGACAAGGTGATGTGCCGCGTCGCGATCGTCATGCTCGCGCCAGCGTTTGGCGAGCATGTATTCCTGCTGGGGTTCCAGCATCGGAAATTTGCGGATCTCGGCGAGGTAGCGGGATAGGCCGGATTCTCCATTGAGAATCGGCAGGGTAGCTGTACGGGCCATTTAGCGCCCTCCAGTGGTTCAGGCCCCCGATAGCGGCGGGCCCGGCAGACGGCCGCTTTGTTAAAGCCAGTCGCGCTGCGATGTTCCGCGTTGGATATTCAACGCACGTGCAACATACACTATTTCGGGGAGCATTTGGAAGGATCGCGGGGGTCACGTCTCCGTGGGGCAGATATAACCTATTGTCATATCGATACTTTTCTGGTCGACCTGCGTCATAGCGCCGCTCGCAGGCAATCCCTTAGTAGGATGAGATCGTCGGGCAAATCCGAAATCCACTCCAGAATCTCCCCGGTTTTGGGGTGTTCCAATACCAGTAGGTATGCGTGCAGCGCTTGGCGGTCGAGGGTGGCCAGAGCCGCCCGGCTTTGGGGGCCGAGATGGCTGGCCTTGGTCTTGAAGTGCGGCCCGTAAACGCGGTCCCCCATCAGGGGGTGGCCGATATGGGCGAGATGCACCCGGATCTGATGGGTGCGGCCGGTCTCGAGCTGGCAGGCGAGCAGTGCCGCGATCGGTCTGCCGTCACGCCCCTGGAACGCTTCCTGGACCTCCCAATGCGTGACCGCCTCTCGGCCGCCCTGGCGGACCGCCATTTTTTCCCTGGCATGGGGATGCCGGTCGATCGGCGCGTCCACCGTGCCGCGCTGCCGGTTGGGCACGCCCCACACGAAGGCCATGTAGCCGCGCCGCATCTCCCCGGTGCGGCCGTGGTCGGCGAACTGGGCGGTCAGCGACTGGTGCGCCCGGTCGTTCTTCGCCGCCACCATCAGCCCGGTGGTGTCCTTGTCGAGCCGGTGCACGATGCCCGGACGCCTGACGCCGCCGATGCCGGAAAGGCTCGCCCCGCAATGGGCGATCAGCGCGTTGACGAGGGTTCCGGTCTCGTGGCCGGCGGCGGGATGCACCACCAGGCCCCTGGGCTTGTCGATGACGATGATGTCGTCGTCCTCGTAGACGATATCGAGCGCGATATCCTCTCCGGCAGGTTCGGCGGCGACGGCTTCCGGCACGTCGATTGTGATCGTATCGCCCCCCGCGACATGATAAGCGGGGTCCCGGATGGGGGCGTTCCTGATCGTGATGCGGCCGGCAAGGATCAGCGCCTTCAGCCGTGAACGCGACAGTTCCGGCACGCGTGCGGCCAGCACGCGGTCGAGCCGGGGCGAGCCCTCGTCGCCGGTGACGGTGACTTCCAGCCTTTGACCGTCGCGCGAAGCTGGCTCCAACGAAGAGCCGATTCCTGAAACGTTCTGCCCTGAAGAGTTCTGCATGACCGAGACTGTTGCGCCCGAACCGACCCCCGAGCAAGCCGCGCTGTTCGCGCGGGTGCGGCGGATGATGCTGATTGCGGGCCTGACCACGGCACTGGCGGTAGCGGCCGTTCTGATCGCCATCGGCTACCGTCTTTTCCGCACAGATGGAAGTGTGACGGCCGCCGCCACTGAAATCACCGCCAGCCTGCCGAAGGGCGCCCGCATCGTCTCCACGGGGGTCGCCGGCGACCGTCTGGTGGTGACGCTGGACGTGGGCGGGGCGACCGAAATCCGCACCTTCGATGCACGGACGCTGAAACCGGCCGGCCGGCTGAAATTCGTCAGCGAACCCTGACCTTCATCCTTAACGCGCGCAAAGCGCGGTTCGGCACGCAATCTGGCCCTCCTAAATTGGCCTCAGCCGTCTTGCGGCAAGCCGATTTCAAGGCTATTGCCTGAGCCATACGCTCCCTTCGTCTAGCGGTTAGGACGCGGCCCTCTCAAGGCTGAAACAGGGGTTCAATTCCCCTAGGGAGCGCCATAAATTCAAATAGTTAGTGGCCTGACAGAATTGGGTGTCCAGTTAGTGTCTCGTCTGAATTTGTAATTCTCATATTTAAACGCACTCGTCCGCAAAATTTGTCGGATGATTTTGGCCGCGCTATGCGGCCTGTTTGGTGATAGGGATGGGTGCTTGCGGGCGATCAATCAACATCGCCACAGGCGCAACGGCTTGGGCAAGCGCCCGAGGTCGAACGCTAACCGGGGGTGAGAATCCCTCCCTCTCCGCCACCGGCACTAGAAACCCAATAAAATCAACAGGTCATTGATTGTTATAGGCTTTTCGCCGCCCGACTGGTACACACGGGTGGTACACATTGACCCTTTCGATGGCACGTCCCTGGAAGCATCCTGACAGCGGCCGGCTCTCGCTTTGGTAAGTCGTGTCGGCCTAGACCACCGACACAAGGGAGCTCTACAGGTGGCCTCAGCTTCCCCCAGCTGGGGCCGTTGCCTCTTTAGGACGATCGGCCCGCGCGCCCTGCCGGGGGAACACGCCAGGCCGATGTCCGCCGCGGTCAAATCGATGCAAGGGCGGGCTTGGCCGGCCGGATTTTTATTTCGGCGCGCGTCCGTGCGTCACGGGCTATTTCTGCCACAGCGCTTAGCTTTCGCGTCGTCCTGAGTTCAGCTCTCCGAAATGGCATGTCCCGGCACTCTTATTGGCATGCAATCTTGTCTGCAGCCAAAATCCGTTGGCCGGGGCCAGCCGGTCACGGATATCTCTCGACGAGTTCGCTGTGTTTGCCAGAATTTTGTGGCGCGTCGGCGCGCTGGGTTGTCGTATCGGTCCAAGGCATCAAGCCAGGCCGCAAGAAGGGGTTGGCGCCGGCGAAGCGCTCGCTTTGCTTTTTCGGCAGGCTGAGTCCCCATGCCGGCAGAATAGCTCACGATGGTTTAAAATTGGTTGCTATCTCGGCTGCGCGCGCCTGGCGTTGGATAGTGGCCCAGTGCTGGGCCGCTAGGCGTTCGCGCTTAAATGCCGCGGGTTGAGGCGGTGCTCGCGAGCGCGAGCTTTGCGATCCTCCTCATACTCAATCTCGATCTATTTAGAGACCCAGGATTCCCACATCTCGTTCCAGTCCGCGGCGTAGCTGCCGATGGCAAGATGGTGGTCCCGGAAATGTTCGAATATCCGGGCGACCGCCGGCAAATCGAAGCCGCGCCGGGAACAACGCCGCTCACCAGCCAGCTCACCTTGCTCATGGTTGAGTTGCGATTTCGTGGGTCGGAGCGATGCCGGGATGCGGCTCTTGTACCTTTTCCCGGATATATCACTTGCGGATATTAACCGCGCGCATGCGCGGTTATCTAACCCACCATGGCTTTTATTTTTGGGGCCTTGCGGTGCCGCGTGAGCCAACCATTGTGTTATTTGGGATTTTTGGTGAGCGCGGAGGGACTCGAACCCTTGGAACGCCGCTGCCAGTCAGGCATCGGTCCCCATTTTGGCGGAAGGAAACTCACCCCGATCATCCGCCCCGCGCTTGCCGCAGGCCGTGCAGACGAAGCGGTGCGCGATGGCGCGCTGGCTTATTGCTCGTGGGATCGAGGCGCACCATTCGGTGCCGCGCGGTCGTCAGCTCGTCACCCCGACCTGAGCGGACCTCAGTCAAGCGAACGCGCCTTTGCCAATAGGCGTTATTGCCAGCGACGACCCGAAACGAAGAGGCTGCCAACTGAGGCGGCCTACTTTGGCTTCTCGGCATTTATGTGCAGGATGTAGAGCGGGTTCTCGAACTCGTCCATAACCTCCATCCGCCACTCCCGATCTGGCTGAAGGGTGCCGTCCAGACTTTGCAACGTCTGGCCAGCCGTCATGGTCGCTTGGTGCCAAGCAGCGTGTTTATCCGGCAATTCCTCGCCCACGAAATCGAGTTCGGTCCGGTCGTGGTAGACATGGAAAAAGTACCTCGGCATGGAAAGGAAAGTCGCGGCGCTGGAACAAGTTCCAACCGGGTCTCGGTGGACCAATGTGGAACAATAAAGTTCGAGCAAGTCGGGACCCGCGTAGACGAATACTTTTTCGCGGCGCATGATG